>DASSTH010000466.1:0-5820 GCA_035708025.1 Nakamurella sp.
GGCCTGGTACATCGACGACGACCGCTGGGCGGCCGGCGGCTGGCCGCACGGCACCAACAACATGGGTGAGTTGACCGCGGTGCTGGACCTGCTGCGGCAGACCGCCCACCTGGACCAGGACCTGGTCACCTACTGCGACAGCCTGTACGTGATCAAGTCGATCACCGTGTGGATGCCCGGCTGGAAGCGCCGCGGCTGGCGCAAGGGTGACGGCAAGCCGGTGTTGAACCTGGAGATCATGCGGGCGCTGGACGCGGCGATGGCCGGGCGCCACGTCGATTTCCGCTGGGTGAAGGGTCACGCCGGGCACCGGCTGAACGAGGCGGCCGACCGGCTGGCCAACGGCGCGGCAGCCGCGTTCCGGGACGGCGGAACGCCCGATCCGGGACCGGGCATCCCCGGGGCGCGTCCGGCGCCGCTGCCGCCGGTGGCGCCGGTGGACGAGGCGCCCGCCCTGTTCGAGTAGCCGCCGGTCCACAGGGCCGAGACGGGGCCGAGACAGGGCGACTGCCACCCGTCCACCCGGGGCCGTCGACCCCGGAGCGCCCCGCGGTGGCCGCCGGCACGCTCCGGGGGCAGACTCCGGGGATGGCTGAATTCGACGTGGTCGTGCTCGGCGCCGGCCCGGTGGGCGAGAACGTGGCCGACTACGCGCACCAGGGCGGGCTGTCCGCCGTCGTGGTGGAGTCCGAACTGGTCGGCGGCGAGTGTTCCTACTGGGCCTGCATACCCAGCAAGGCGCTGCTGCGGCCGGTGCACGCGGTGGCGGCGGCGACCCGGGTGGACGGTGCCCGGCAGGCGGTGACCGGACAGCCGGACGCGGCGGGGGCGCTGGCCCGCCGGGACTGGTTCATCGGCGACTACGACGACGCGGGGCAGGTGAACTGGCTGGAGGGAGCCGGGCTCGCGCTGGTGCGCGGACACGGCCGGCTGGCCGGGGAACGCCGGGTGCTGGTGGACACCGACGACGGCGAGGTGGAGCTGCGGGCCCGGCACGCCGTGGCGGTGTGCACCGGATCCGCCGCGTCGTTGCCCCCGATCCCGGGTCTGGCGCAGGCCCGGCCGTGGACCAGCCGCGAGGTCACCGGGATGCGGAAGGTCCCGCGCCGGCTGGTGGTGATCGGCGGCGGCGTGGTGGCATGCGAGATGGCCACCGCGGTCAAGGGTCTGGGTGCCGAGCAGGTGACCATGCTGGTACGCGGCGACCGGCTGCTGGAACGGTTGGAGCAGTTCGCCGGCGAGCTGGTGGCGGACGGGCTGCGCGCCCGCGGTGTCGACATCCGATTCGGTGTTTCGGCCACCGGGGCGAGCCGGGACGACGGCGACGACGCCCCGGTGCGGCTGGACCTCGACGCGGGCGGCACCCTGGAGGCCGACCAGGTGCTGGTGGCCACCGGCCGTCGGCCCCGCACCGCCGACATCGGGCTGGAGTCGGTGGGGTTGCGGCCGGGTGATTCGCTGAGTACCGACGACGGGCTGGCGGTGCGCGGCGTCGCCGGCGACTGGCTGTTCGCCGCCGGCGACGTCACCGGGCGGGTGCTGCTGACCCACCAGGGCAAGTACCAGGGGCGGATGCTGGGCGACCGGCTGGCCGCGCAGGCCCGTGGCGAGCAGCCGGACCTGTCGCGATGGGGCCGGCACACGCCCACCGCCGACGACGCGGCGGTGCCTCAGGTGATCTTCACCGACCCGGAGGTGGCAGCGGTCGGGCTGACCCAGCAGCAGGCCGACCAGCGCGGGCTGCGCACCCGGATGGTGACCTACGACCTCGGGCACGTCTCCGGTGCCTCGCTGCAGGCCGACGGCTACACCGGCACCGCATCGATGCTGGTCGACCTGGACCGGGACGTGCTGGTCGGCGTGACGTTCGCCGGCCAGGACGTCGCCGAACTGCTGCATGCCGCCACCATCGCGGTGGTCGGGGAGGTGCCGATCCCGCGGCTCTGGCACGCGGTTCCGGCGTACCCGACGATGAGCGAGATCTGGCTGCGGCTGCTGGAGGAGTGGCGCAACGGCTGACCGGGCCGTCTCACCCGCCGGCGTCCAGGAAGGCCAGCGCGGTGACGGCGAACAGCGGTGAGTCGCACAGCGAGTAGTGCGTCAGCCCCGGCAGGATGGACAGCGCGTGACCGCCCTGGGGCCGTCCCTCGCCCATCCAGCCGCCGTCCCGTTGCCCGCCGTCCAGCAGCGCGAACACCTCGACGAAGTGGCTCGGCGGGCACATGTCGGCGTCGGCCGCCATGATCAGCGTCGGCACCTGCAGCCCGCGAACCTGCTCGGTGTAGTCGAAGTCCACCGCCATCGCGGCGCCGATCTTGTCCAGCAGGCGCGGGAAGTCCTCCGTGCGCGGGGCGACCCGCTGGTACAGCTCGTACATCGGGGTGTCCTTCATGAACTCCGCGGCGGCCGCGTTCACCTGGCCCTGCTGCTCCAGGATCTCCGGGTAGGTGGCGGTGCGCCGGATCCCCGCGGAGGCGGCGACCACCCGGCGGACCAGTTCGGGCCGCCGGATGGCCAGTTGCATGGCCACCCCGCCGCCCAGCGAGTAGCCCACCACGTCCGGCCGGTCCAGGCCCAGGTGTTCGATCAACGCCGCGATGTCGTCGGCCATCAGCCGCACGTCCAGCGGCCGGTCGATGTCTGCGGTGCGGCCGTGTCCCTGCAGGTCGGGCAGGATCACCTCGTGCTTCTCGGCGAACAGGCCGGTGATCGGGCCGAACATCTCCCCCGAGCCGAGCCCGCCATGGAGCAGCACCAGCGGGCTGCCGCTGCCGTGCCGCTCGAAATACAGGTGCAGTCCGTTGACGTCGACGTACTGGCCGGTGCCGGTGCTCGCCTGGGTGGTGGTCATCAGGATGGTCCCTTTCGTGGGGCGGGTGTCGGATACCGGGTAGACGAGCCGGCCGGGCGCAACTGACCGCTCCGGACCGAGGTAACCGGAAATGGTGACGACACCCGATCAATTCGGGCTAGCCACCTCCCGCTACCTCGGCCCTCGGACGCGGGTCGCCCGGTCCGCGCCGGCGTCCCCGCGGATCCCCGTCACCGCCACCAGCGCGCCCACCGCGGCCACGACGGCCGCCGCCAGCATCGCCCCGTGCACGCCGGCCGCGTAGCGTTCCGCCGCGGCGCCGGAGCCACCGGCAGGCAGGAACGACCCGAGCACCGCGATGCCGAACACCCCGCCCACCAGCCGGGCGGTCAGATTGGTGGACGACGCCATCCCGGCGCGTTCCGGCGGCACCGCCCCCAACACGGCGGCCGCCATCGGAGTGGACAGCAGCCCGTAGCCGAGCCCGACCACCGCGAAGGGCACGGCCACCGCCCCGTAGCCGTCGCCCGGACCCACCCTCAGCAACAGCAGCGCGCCCACCGACAGCAGCGCCGCACCGGCGGCCATCGGCATGCGGTGACCCACCCGGTGGATCGCCCGGCCCACCAGCGGGCCCGCCAGCACGAACACCACCGTCAGCGGCAGGAAGCGCAGCCCCGCCACGATGGCCGACAAGCCCTGCGCCTGCTGGAAGAACAACGAGAATACGAACAGCAGACCGATGGTGACGAAGCCCATCACCAGGCCGCCGACATTCACCGCGGAGTAGTCGGCACGGCGGAACAAGTTGAGCTGCAGCACCGGATCCGCCCGGCGCCGCTCGACGGCCACGAACGCGGCCGCCGCGGCGGCCCCACCGGCCAGCAACGCCACCGGCAGCGCGGCACCGAACCCGAGGTGCCCGCCCTCGATGGCCCCGCCGGCCAGCAGCGCCAGCGCCGCCGAGCCCAGTACCTGCCCCGGCAGGTCGATCGGCCCGGCGGCCGGCTCCACCTTCTCCCGCACCGCCAGCGCGGTGAGCACCGCGATCGCCGCCACCACCGGGACGTTGACCAGGAACACCGCCCGCCAGCCGAAGCCGGCGACCAGCGCCCCACCCAGCACCGGCCCGATCACCAGCGAACTGCCCGCCGCGCTGGCCCAGATCCCGACCGCCTGAGCACGCTCGCGCCGCCCGGTGAACGTGTGGGTCAGGATCGCCAGCGTGGCCGGCAGCTCCAGCGCGGCACCCACGCCCTGCAACACCCGGAAGACGATCAACGATCCGGCGCTGGGCGCGGCCGCGCACAATCCGGAGCCCAGCCCGAACACCGCCAGGCCCAGCAGGTACACCCGCTTGTGCCCCCGGCGGTCGCCGATCCGCCCGCCCACCAGCAGCAGCGACGCGACGGCCAGGTTGTAGCCGTCCACCACCCACTGCAGGCCGGACACCGACGCGCCGACGTCCGCCCCGATGTCCGGCAGCGCCACGTTCACGATGGTCAGGTCCAGTTGCAGCAGGAACTGGCCGAGGGACACCGCGAGCAGCACCAGACCCCGGTGCGTCACGTGTCCCGCCGCGGTGGATGTCGTCATGCCTCCAACCGTGCCGCCCCAATGCTTCGGCGGGTACCGAACCGTTTCGGGCCTACCGTGGCAGCCATGGACGGTGACGTCGACATCTCGGTACCCGCCGGACTGCTGGGCGACCCGGCCCGGGCCCGGCTGGTGATGGCACTGGCGGACGGCCGCGCGCTGCCGGCCAGCGTGCTCGCGGCCGAGGCGGGTGTCTCGGCCTCCACCGCGTCGGAGCACCTGGCGAAGCTGCGCGCCGCCGGCATGGTGCAGGCCCAGGCCCAGGGCCGGCACCGCTACTACCGGATCGGCGACCCGCGGGTGGTGCGCGCCGTCGAACTGCTGGCCGAGATCGCCCCCCGGGTGCCGGTTCGGTCGCTGACCCAGGGCACCCGGGCGAACGCACTGCGGCGCTCGCGGCTGTGTTACGACCACCTGGCCGGCCGGCTGGGGGTCGCGCTGATGACGGCGCTCCTCACCGGCGGCGCCCTCAGCGGCGGTGACGGGCACCACCATCCGGAGTCGGCCCCCACCGACCGGCTGTCCGCGCCCGGCCACGACGTCGACTACCGGCTCACCGGTTCCGGCGCATCGCTGGTGTCGGACTTCGGGGTTGACGTGCCCGCGCTGGCCGCCGGGCGCCGCCCGCTGATCCGCTACTGCCTGGACTGGACCGAGCAGGCGCACCACCTGGCCGGCAGCCTGGGCGCGGCGCTGACCGGCCGGATGCTGGAACTCGGGTGGCTGCTGCGCACCACCACGCCGCGCGCGGTCCGGCTCACCCCGGAGGGGCGGACCGGGCTGGCGGAGCGGTTCGGCCTGCGTTTCGAGGATGACGGCACCGTGGCGCTGCCGGCCTGAACACCCTCCGCGATCGAGTCCGGTGAACCGGGCGCACCGGCGATCAGGCGGACGGCACCAGCTCGCAGGACCCCTCCCATGCCGGGCGCTTCGACTGTGCTCCAACGGTTGGAGCACCGTCACGGTGGACACCGGCTCTGACGGGTGCACGCTGCATGACGCCCGGTGGGACGAGCGCTGCTTCGGTGATAGCGGTGTGTCTGTGATGCACCTGATGCGTCGCGCCCGCACCGCTGGGGGCGCGGGGTGGCGGGGCGTCATCGATCCGACGCGGCCGCTCGGGAGCGGTGCGTCCGCGACGCGCCTGATACGACGCGACCGCACCGCTAGCGGTTTGGTGAGCGCCCCGGATCCGACGGCACGTCCCGGGTGGCCGCGGCCACCATCTTGCCGATCGAGGTCGGCCGTTCCGGGACCGCCCGCCGTTCTGACCACCGCGAGCGGACCGGGTCACCCGCGCGCCGCTCCCGGGTCAGCTCAGGGTGCCAGCCAGGCGAGCGCCGCGACCACGATCGCCTGCGTCCCGGTGTCCAGGGTGGGCTGCACCACCGGCGCGAAGTTCGCGGCGTGGT
>DASSTH010000467.1:0-3410 GCA_035708025.1 Nakamurella sp.
GGACCCCCGACCGGTGACGGGATCATCCGGCGGCACTGGTACGGAGGCCTCCCCCGCCCTCGGCGGGCCCGGAGGCGACGACTCCTCGGGGGCGGCGGCGGACCACGGGACCGCCGGTGCGGTGTCCCCGCCGGCCGGTGACGGTTCGGCTCCCGGCTTCACCGAAGGCATGTCGCCGGCGGGCTCCGTCACCGGCCTGCCCACCCGGCTCACCGGACCCGGCCTGCAGGCGGCCGGGCAGCACACCCAGGCGGCCGGTCGCGGGACGGCACCCGCCGGCCGGCCCGATCGGCTGACCATCGCGGCGCCGCCCGGTGACCGGGTCGCCAGGCGGGGGCGCGGGCGTTCCGGCCGTCGCGGGTCGACGGGCGGTGACGGGTCCCGCGTGCATCACACCGACCGGCTGCCGCGGGCCGGGTCGCGGCGCTGGCGGGTGCGGTTGATCGTGCTGCTGGTGGTGCTGCTGGTGGCCGGCGCGGCGGCGTTCGGCGGCTGGTGGCTGGGCGGCCGGTGGACCAGCGCGCCGGAGGTGCTCGGCGTGGCCCGCGATGCGGCGGTGGCGCAGGTCCGGGACGCCGGCCTGGTGCCGTCGCTGACCACGGCGCACGACAACGTGGTGCCCAGCGGCAAGGTGGCCTCGGCCGACCCGACGGGCGGCTCGCGGCAACTGCGCGGGGCCACCGTCACCCTGGTGATCTCCAGCGGCCGGCCGGTGGTGCCCCGGATCGGCGCCGGCACCACGGTCCCGGCGGCCACCGAGTTGATCGCCGCCGCGGACCTGCGGGCGAAGACCGACGCGGCCCGCGACGTGTACAGCGACACCGTCCCGGCCGGTGCGGTGGTGCGCACCGACCCGGCCGGCGGGCGGCCGGCGGACATCGGATCCACGGTGGTGCTGATCCGCTCCCGTGGCCCGGTTCCGGTGCTGGTGCCGACCGTCGCCGGCAAGCAGGTGGAGGACGCCCGGAACAAGCTGCTGGTCAACGGCCTGGCGGTCGGGCCGCCGGAACAGACCTTCGACCCCGACCAGCCGGCCGGAACGGTGCTGGGCACCAACCCGCCCGCCGGCAGCACCGTGCCGCACGGGTCCCCGGTGTCCCTGGTGGTGGCGGCCTCCAAGACGGTGCCGGACGTCGCCGGTACCTCCATCGAGCAGGCCGCCCGGCAGCTGCGCGACAGCGGATTCGACGTCACCGTCGGTGACCCGGTGTTCGACGCGACGGTGCCCGGCGGTCAGGTGGTGCGCTCGGATCCGCCGCCCGGCACCCGGCTGGATCCGGCCGATCCGGCCGTCACGCTGATCGCTTCGACCGCCGTCACGGTCCCCCCGGTGACCGGGATGTCGGTCGCCATGGCCCGCAATGCCCTGGAGCAGCTGGGGCTGCAGGTGCAGGTGTTCGCGTTCTTCGGCGCCGACGGATCGACCGTCACCGATCAGCGGCCGGACGCCGGCGACCTGGTGGAGCCGGGCAGTACGGTGCAGATCACCGCCTGGCCGTGACCGAGGTCAAAGCGTTCGGCCAGCGCAACCGGGTCGTTCTCAGCTGCGCAACATCTCCGCGACCAGGAACGCCAGCTCCAGCGACTGCTGGGTGTTCAGCCGGGGATCGCAGGCCGTCTCGTAGCGGCCGGCCAGGTCCTCGTCGCTGATCTCTTGTGCCCCGCCGAGGCACTCGGTGACGTCGTCCCCGGTGAGCTCGATGTGGATGCCGCCGGGATGGGTGCCCAACTCTCGGTGCACCTCGAAGAAACCCTGGACCTCGTCCACGATGCGATCGAAGTGCCGGGTCTTGTAGCCGGTGGGCGACTCGTGGGTGTTGCCGTGCATCGGGTCGCACTGCCAGATCACCTGGTGCCCGGATGCCTGCACCTTCTCGATGATGGGCGGCAGCAGGTCGCGGACGTGGGCGTTGCCCATCCGGGACACCAGGGTCAGCCGTCCCGGGCGTCCGTGCGGGTCCAGCCGCTCGACATACTCCACTGCCGCCTCGGGCGTGGTGCTCGGGCCGATCTTCAGCCCGATCGGGTTGGCCAGGATCTCGGCGAACGCCATGTGCGCGCCGTCGGGCTGCCGGGTGCGGTCCCCGATCCACAGGAAGTGCCCGGACAGGTCGTACAGCTTGGCCGTCTCCCCGGACCCCTCCATCCGCAGCATGGCGCGCTCGTAGTCCAGCAGCAGGGCCTCGTGCGAGGAGAAGATCTCCACCGAGTGCAGCGAGTGCGAGTCGGCGCCGCAGGCCTGCATGAAGCGCATGGCACGGTCGATCTCGCTGGCCACCCGCTCGTAGCGCTGGCCGGCCCGGGAGGTGCGCACGAACTCCTGGTTCCAGGAGTGCACGCTGGCCAGGTCGCCGGCGTCCGAACCGGTGATGGCCCGGACCAGGTTCATCGCGGCCGAGGAGTTGGCGTAGGCGCGGATCATCCGGGACGGGTCCGGTACCCGCGCGGCCGGGGTGGTGGCCAACGAGTTGATGATGTCGCCGCGGTAGCTGGGCAGCCCGAACGCGTCGGTGCCGCTGGACCGGGGCTTGGCGTACTGGCCGGCGATCCGGGCCAGCTTGACCACCGGCATCGACGAGCCGTAGGTCAGCACCACGGCCATCTGCAGCAGGGTGCGGATGTTGCCGCGGATGTGCGGCTCGGTGTTGGTGACGAAGGTCTCGGCGCAGTCGCCGCCCTGCAGCAGGAACGCCTCACCGCGCGCCACGGCGGCGAGTTGCTCGTGCAGCTTGTCCACCTCGGAGGGCACCGTCACCGGCGGTACGGACTCGAGCACCGCGCGGATCGCCAGCACCTGCTCCGGATCCGGCCAGTCCGGCTGCTGGGCGGCCGGCAGCGACAGCGCGCGGTCCAAGCGGTCCCGCAGCTCCTGCGGCAGCGGGGGGAGCGACGGCAGGATGTCCGCCGGGATGTCCACGGTCCAGTTCACAGCGTTCAGCGTATCGGCGGTGCGTGCGAGCACGATGCCCGCTCCCGGCGTTAAGCCCCGGCCGCCCTCCCGAGCGACCCCCTCCCTCGCGTGGATCATCTTCCACGGCATGCAGGAAAGTGGCCGATCTGGGGCTGGAGTGACAGGCGGGACCACCTTCGTCCATGCCGTGGAAGATGATCCATGCGGGAGCCGGAGGCTGGGGCGCTCAGCCGGAGGCGCTCAGCCGGAGGCGGAGGTGCTCAGCCGGAGTCGCGTGCCGCCAGGGCGCGCTCGGCCGCCTGCCAGCGGGCGAAGCCCAGCCGGGCGTCGGCCAGCGCATCGTGCCGGTCCCGGCCCGGGTTCGGTATCGGCGGGCACCCGGCCGCCTCCCAGTGCTGGCGGATCTCGAAGGTCAGCCGCGGCACCTGTCGGGGCAGCGCCGGCATGTCACCCCACAGCTGCGCCAACGCCACGTGGTCGTACGCGGCGTACCAGGCCC
>DASSTH010000468.1:0-3599 GCA_035708025.1 Nakamurella sp.
GGCGATCCGAGGTCGGCGCCGAGCACCGCCTGCACGATCTCCGGGGGCCAGTCGGGCGGCGGTGACGATGCGGCGGCGCGCACCGCATCCGACAGCGCGTCGGTCAGTTCCCGCTCGTGCCCGTGGTTGGCCGCGGTGACGGTCAGGTGCAGGCTGGCCGGGATGTCCCGGAAGCGGAACTGCGGCTGGATGTAGTAGCCGCGCTCGGCCATCTCGTCGGCGACCGCGAAGACGTTCGGTCCGCCCGCATCGGCCGTCACCGCCAGCAGGGTGGCGTCCGGGTCGGCGAGCACCCGCAGGCCCGGGATCCCCGTCACCGCCGCGGAAATCGCGTCCATCGCGGCGGCGGTGCGCTCGGCGATGTCGGCATACCCGTTGGCGCCCAACCGGTTCAGCACGGCCCAGGCCGCGGCGATGGGGCCGCCGGACCTGGTCGACTGCAGCGTGGTGTTCAGCATGGCGTAGCCCGGCCAGGCGGTGGACACGAAGAACTGGGAGGCCCGCAGGTCGGCGGAGGCGTGCAGCAGCACCGAGGTGCCCTTGGGGGTGTAGGCGTACTTGTGCAGGTCCACCGACAGGCTGGTCACGCCCGGCACCGACAGGTCGAACGCCGGCACGTCACGGATCGAGAAGCGTTGCCAGCAGCCGAGGATCCAGCCGCCGATGCAGGCGTCGACGTGACAGCGCACGCCGCGCGCGGCGGCCGCCGCTGCGATGGCCGGCACCGGGTCGATCACGCCGTGCGCGTAAGACGGAGCGGAGGCCACCACCAGCACGGTGTCCGGTCCCATCGCGGCGGCCATGGCGGTCGGGTCGGCGCGCATCGTGACCGGATCGACGTCCACCACATCGGCCGCGACGCCCAGGTAGTGCGCCGCCTTGTGGAACGCGGCGTGCGCGGTGGACGGCAGCACCATGCGCGGCGCGGTGACGTGCGGGGCGCCGTCCCGGGCCGCCGCCACCGCCAGCAGGCAGGACTCGGTGCCGCCGGAGGTGACGGTGCCCACGGTGTCCGGCCCGCCGCCGAGCAGCCCGGCCGCGGACGCCACCAGGTCGCCCTCCATGGTCGCGACCGACGGAAAGGCCGTGGGGTCCAAGGCATTCGCGTGCATCGCGGTGGCGTGCGCGGCCGCCGCCAGCTCGTCCAGGCCCGGCACACCGGCGTCGTAGACGTAGGCCAGCGTGCGGCCGCCGCGGGTGGGCAGGTCGGCGGACTGCAGGTCGGCGATGGCGGCGAGTATCTCCTCGTCGGTCACGGAGTGGCCCCCGGGTCTTCAGTGCCCGAGCCGATGGCTTCGTCACCGGCCGGTGCAGCGGCCCGATCGTCCGCAACCGGGCCGTGATGCGCGGCATCGGTGCTGCGCAGCGCGACGGTGTGCCCGGTGGGGTCCGGCGGCGGCTGGACCCGGCGCAGCAGCGGAAGCGCCACCATGGCGCACACCGCCGGGATGACCGTGAAGCCCAGGGCGGCCGCCACCACCGCCGAGGTCGGTTGGCTGTCGGCCTCGCCGCCGGACACGTAGGACCCGGCGGCCAGTACCAGGCCGTAGATCCCCGGACCGAGCGCCAGGCCGAAGGTCTCCCCCGCGGTCCACACCCCGGCGAACAGCCCGGCGCGCTTCCCGCCGGTCCGCGCCTCGGCATCGGCGGACAGGTCGGCCAGCAGGGACAGCGGGAACACCTGCATCCCGGCATAGCCGATGCCGACCAGTACGACCAGGGCGATGACCGGCGTGATCGGCGGGCCCGGCAGGATCGCGCCGGCCGGCATGTTCATCGGGATATTTCGTGCGCGGTCGCTGGTCACGGCCAGCGCCGCGATCCCCGCCGCGCCGGCGGCGAAGATCACCGACGCGGCGGCGTAGCAAACTGCCTTCGACCAGCGGGCGGCCGCCGCCTGCCACAGCGGCATGACCAGCAGCGCCGGGCCGACGAACGCCGCGAACAGCACCGACGACATGCCCGCGGACTGCAGCACCACGCGCGCCACGTAGTCCACCCCGGCCAGCATGGTGCCGATGCCGACCGCCTGGATCACGAACACCAGCCAGAGCCGGGCGAACCGCGGCGCCGCCCGCACCGCGGCCACGGTCTCGCGCCAGCTCGCGGCGCTGGGCCGCGGTACCCCGACCGGGGCCTTCGCCGTGCCGAGATACGACCACAGCGCGCCGATCAGGATGAGCGCCCCGACGGCCAGCCCCATCAACCGGTAGCCGTTCACCCCGCCGACCGCGTCGCGCACCGCCGGCGCCCCCGCGCCCGCGATCAGGATGGCGACGGCCAGCACCGCGATGCGCCGGGTCATCAGCCGGGTGCGCTCGGCCGGGTCGTCGGTCATCTCGGCCGGCATGGCGACGTACGGCACCTGGTAGAGCGCATACGCGGTGGCGGCCAGCAGGAACATCACCACGACCCACACCGCGGTGCCGGCCTGGCCGAATCCGGGGTAGGCGAAGATCGCCGCGAACAGGATCGCCAGCGCGATGCCGCCGCGCAGCAGGTACGGGCGCCGCGGTCCATGCGGGCCGCGGGTGCGGTCGGAGATCCTGCCCGCGACCGGGTTGAACAGCACGTCCCAGGCCTTGGGCAGCAGCACCAGGGCGCCGGCCACGGCGGCGCCGATCCCGATGGTGTCGGTGAGGTACGGCAGCAGCAACAGGCCGGGCACCGTACCGAACGCCCCGGTGGCCAGCGAGCCGGCGGCGTAGCCGTACCGCACCCGGGCCGGCAGCGCGGACGATGTGGTCACACCGGGCATCCTTCCAACTCGCGGGCGGATCGGCGTTTCAACCCGCGGGCGACCGGTGCTCGGTCGCGCTGATCATTTGCGAGCTGATGCGACGGATGTGACTCCTGGGACACATCTCATCCGCGCCGCCACGGATGATCAGCGCGCGCGGCCGCCAGTCCCGCATGGATCAACTTTCATGGCATGGACGAAGTTGGTCCCACCAGCCACAGCGTCACCAAAACCGAGGACATCATCCATGCCTGGCGAGTTGATCCATGCGGGGCCTGGCCCGCCGTGGCGTCAGTCGCCGAGCAGGGCGTCCACGAAGGCGGCCGGCTCGAACGGGGCCAGGTCGTCCGGGCCCTCCCCCAGCCCGACCAGCTTGACCGGCACCCCGAGCGCCCGCTGCACCGCCACGACGATGCCGCCCTTGGCGGTGCCGTCCAGCTTGGTCAGCACGATGCCGGTCACGTCGACGACGTCGGAGAACACCCGGGCCTGCACCAGACCGTTCTGCCCGGTGGTGGCGTCCAGCACCAGCAGCACCTCGTCCACCGCGGCGAGCTTCTCCACCACCCGCTTGACCTTGCCCAGCTCATCCATCAGGCCGGTCTTGGTGTGTAGCCGGCCGGCGGTGTCGATCAGCACCGTGTCGGATCTTGCGTCGATTCCCTGTTTGACGGCGTCGAAGGCCACCGCCGCGGGGTCGGCGCCGGAGGAGCCGCGCACCACGGTGGCCCCGGCCCGCTCGGCCCAGGTGGCGAGCTGCTCGGCGGCGGCGGCCCGGAAGGTGTCCGCCGCACCGAGCACCACGCTGCGCCCGTCGGCCACCAGCACCCGAGCGAGCTTGCCGGTGGTGGTCGTCTTG
>DASSTH010000469.1:0-4845 GCA_035708025.1 Nakamurella sp.
CACGAACAGTCCCTGCCACGCGGTCAGGCCCGACACGGGCAGGCTGGCACCGACGGTGAAATCCACATCACCCGGCAGCGCAGCCAGGTTGCGCGCCTCCACCACCACGTGCTCCGCCAACGTGCCGTCGCGGGTCCAGTCGGTGAGCCCGAAGACGCGCTGGCCCACCGACAGGCCTCTGGTGCCATAGCCCAGCGCACTGACCACGCCGGCCACCTCGTGACCCGGGATCGACGGCGTCCGGTCCCTGCCGAGGCGATCGGACCAGGTGCCCGGCCAGGTCAGCTCCCCGGGCGTGAACCCCGAGGCATGTACCTCGACCAGCACGTCGTTGACCCCTGGCTCCGGCCCGGGCCGGTCCACCAGGGTCATCCCGGCGGTTCCCGCAGTCTGATCCGTCACCACGATCGCCTTCATCACGGCACCCTTCCGTGTTCTGTTCCCGGCGCCCCGAGCACCCTGCAAGTGGACGGCTTCGTCCACGATAGCGCTGCGTCGGCACCGCGGCAAGGCCGTGTTCCGTCCCGCGCTTCGGTCGGTGCGATGGCGCGGACGCACCGGGTTGCGCTGTGCAATTGGGACGCTTCCGTCCTTAATATCGGGCAGATCCGGCCGCCGGGTAGGCCGCGGGCCGCCCACGTCGGGTCCGTCCGGGATGGTCGACGCGGGACAAACGGTGTGGAAGAGTCCGGTGCCGGCGTGGCCAATCTCATACCATGGCAGCGTGAACGAGACGGCGTCGGTCGAGCCCATGCGGTTGACGGCGCGGGGCGAGCGGACCCGGGCGCGGATCGTCGCCACCGCGGCGGAGCTGATGCGCGTGCGTGGCGTGGGCGGCACCACATTGGACGATGTCGTCTCTGCGAGCAAGGTCAGCAAGTCACAGCTGTACCGGCACTTCGCGGACAAACCGGCCCTGGTGCGGGCGGTCATCGAGCTGGTCGGCGAACGCACCATCAACCGCGAGCGTGAACATCTGGAGAAGGTGCAGACGTTCACCGGACTGCGCCGGTGGCGCGATGCGCTGGTGGCGAGCAACGCCCTGCACGAAGGCCGGTACGGATGCCCACTGGGCTCCCTGGCGAACGAGGTGTCCGATCAGGACGCGGTCGCCAGGGCCAAGTTGCGCGACCTCTTTGCGGCGTGGCAGGAACTGCTCGAGGACCTGATCGGCCGCTTCCAACGCAAGGGGGTCATCCCGCCGGACGCGGACGCGGCCCAGCTCGCGACGGCGTTCGTGGCGGCGGTCCAGGGCGGCTACCTGTTGGCGCAAGCATCCCGGGACGTCGCGCCGATGGCCTCGGCGATCGACGTGGCCATCGCGCACCTGCAGCTGCTGGCCCGCCAGCAGGCGTCGTAGCGGACCGCCGCGGGTGCCGGGTTGCTGCATTCGGCCGCCGCGGTGAGCCGAACCGAGGGCCCCACGACTCGGCCGAGGGGACGGCGGAGGCGGAGGTGTCCTGGTTCAGAACCCTGTGGTGTCTCGGGTCGTCACACGGCGGAGGCGGAGGGATTCGAACCCCCGAGGCTGTTACACCTGGCCGCTTTCAAGGCGGCTTCCTTCGGCCACTCGGACACGCCTCCGCGGGTCAGGCTAGCAGGATGCGGCCCGCCCGCCTCCGTTGTCGACTCGTCGCCACATAGCCGGCGTTCCGCGCGGATCATCTTCCTTCCGCGAGGATCAACTTCCACCAAGCCTGTCCGATATGCCAGGCTCGGCGCGAAGTTGATCCTCGCCGCGGGAAGTTGATCCGCGCGGGGCTGGGGCTTAGGCGCCGGCGGCTTGCAGTTCCCGGTCCTCCGAGGCCCGCGTCAGCGCCGAGCCCTCGATGTCCACGGCCGGCAGCGCCCGATCGAGCCACCGGGGCAGGTACCAGGCCTTCCGGCCCAGCAGCGTCATCACCGCGGGCACCAGCGTCATGCGCACCACGAACGCGTCCACCAGCACGCCCACGCCGAGGGCGAAGCCGATCGAGGCGATGATGGTGTCCGGCGCCAGGATGAACCCGCAGAACACGCTGGCCATGATGATGGCCGCGGCGGTCACCACCCGCGACCCGGCCGAGAAGCCATGGCGCACCGCCGCGTTCGCGTCACCACCGTGCACCCACGCCTCCCGCATGCCGGACACCAGGAACACCTCGTAGTCCATGGCCAGCCCGAACAACACGCCGATCAACAGGATCGGCAGGAAGCTGATCACCGGGGCCGGGGTGTGCACCCCGAACAGCGCGCCCAGCCAGCCCCACTGGTAGACGGCCACCACGGCGCCGAAGCTGACGGCCACCGACAGCAGGAATCCGACGGCCGCCTTCACCGGCACCACGATCGAGCGGAAGACCAGCAGTAGCAGCACCAGGGCCAGTCCGACCACGATCGCCAGATACACCGGAAGCGCGTCCGCGAGCTTGTCCGAGACGTCGATCTGCAGGGCGGTCTGGCCGGTGACGGCGATGTCCGCCCGCACCGAGTCGCCCAGCGCCGGCGCGGCGTCGCGGATGGTGTGCACCAGTTGCTCGGTGCGCTCGTCGCCCGGCCCGGTCGTCGGGATGACCTGCAGCACACCGAGGGTCGCGTCCGGGCTGGCGCCGGCCGGCATGGCGGCCACCACGCCCGGCATCCGGCTCACCGCACCCGCCGTGGAGGTCAGCGCGGACTGCAGGGCGGCCGGGTCGTCCGGCTGGACGGTCACGATCAGCGGCCCGTTGGCGCCCGGTCCGAAGGATTCGGCGATCAGGTCGTAGGCCTGGCGCTGGGTGCTGTCCGGAGCCGCCACCCCGTCGTCCGGGAGTCCGAGGTGCAGCGACAGTGCCGGTACGGCCAGCACCCCGAGCGCCAGCACGCCCGCGATCAGCACGGCGACCGGGCGCCTGGCGACCAGCCGGATCCACCGGTTGTCCGGCACGGTTGCGGTGCCCGGCCGGTCCGGAACGGCGGCAGGGTCCGCGACCCGGCCCGGGCCTTCCAGGCCCGACCGCAGCGCCACGGCTGCGGCTCGATCCTTGCGCCGCAACACCTTCTGCCCGGCGAACGCCAACAGCGCGGGCACCAGGGTGATGGCGATCAGCACCGCCGTGACGACGGTGGCGGCGGCCGCGATGCCCATGATGGTGAGGAACGGGATGCCCACCACGGACAGCGCGGCGAGCGCGATCACCACGGTGAGCCCGGCGAACACCACGGCCGAGCCGGCGGTTCCGGTGGCGCGCGCGATGGATTCCGTCACCGGCATTCCGTCCCGGAGCTGGCGGCGGTGACGAGACACGATGAACAACGCGTAGTCGATACCCACCGCCAGGCCCAGCATCAGGGCCAGGATCGGTGCGGTGGAGGACATGTCGACCACCGAGGAGACGGTCAGGATGCCGGCCATGCCCACCCCCACGCCGATCAGTGCGGTGAGCAACGGGAGACCGGCGGCCACCACGGAGCCGAACGTCACCAGCAGCGCGACCAGCGCCACGATGACCCCGATGCCCTCGGTGGAGCCGATGGCCGGCACCTGCTTGACCGCCGCTCCGCCGGCGGCGATGGTCAGGCCGTCGACCTCGTGCTGCGCCATCAGGTCGGCGATGGCCTGCTGGGTGGCCGCCGGGACCTCGGTGATCTGGCCGGCGAAGTGCACCTGCGCGAGTGCCACCCGGCGGTCCGGCGAGACCGATGTCGAGCTCGCCGGGTCGACCACGCCGACCACCGAGGGCAGTGTGGAGGTATCCGTCAGGAGCTGCGAGATCGCTTGCTGGTACTCCGGTTCGTCGATGGTGTGGCCCTGCGGTGCGGCGAACACGATCCGGCCGGTGGCGCCGCCGGCGGTCGGCATGGCCTGGTCGAGCCGGTCCATCGCCTGCTGCGCGGGCGTTCCGGGGATGGAGAAGGAGTCGGCCATGGTGCCGTGCAGGCCCAGCGCGGCACCGCCCAGGCCGATCAGGGCGACCAGCCACACCGTGAGCACCGCCCAGCGGCGGCGGGTGGCGAAGCGGGCGATGCGGTAGAGCAGGCGTGCCATGGGGTCCTCCGAGGTCGTGCGGTACCGACCGGCGGGGTGTCCCGTCGATGCCGGTGCTCTGGGGTCAGTGCGTCAGGTGCGCGGCGTTCCCGTCAGCCGGGAGACGTCGATGATCGAGAAGGCGGATTCCAGCAGGCCGGCCAGTGCCACGTCGCCGCCCGCCTTGCCGGTGGACGCCCAGCGGCGCAACACCTCTCGCCCGGCGGTGACGGCGAAGGCGGCCAGCAGCCGGACCCGGATGTCGTCGGTGTCCAGCCCGGTGCGGGCGGCCACCTCGCCGGCGACCAGGTCGATGACGGCGTCGTCACCGGCCAGGATCTGCGCGGCGATCTCGGGCTCGGCGTCGATGAGCGGCTGCAGGGCGCCCCAGCGCTCGGTGCCCTGCCGGGCGACCGCCATCAGGCCGCTCTGCATCACCTCGGCGAGGCTGGCCGGGACCGGTGCGCGCCGGATGGCGTCCAGCACGTCGTCCAGCCAGCCCTCCGTGACGGCGGCGATGCAATCGGCCTTGCTGGCGAAATAGTTGGAGAAGGTCCGCCGGGACACCCCGACGTCGGCGACCAGGTCGGCGATGGTGAAACCGTGGTAGCCGTGCCGCACGGCGAGCTGCATGGCGCGTTCGGCCAGCGCGCGGCGGGTGGCGTCCTTCTTGCGCTCGCGCAGCCCGCCGTCCGGAGCGGTGGTCGCCGTCGCCAGGGACGGGGCGTCGGATCTCACCTGACCGAAGGTACCCCTGAACTTGCCCATCGAGCAAAATTGCTCATTGTGAAGTCCGGCACGGTGAACTCCCCGTCTCCGGATCGACCGCCGGGGAAGCGCTCCGGCACGCTCGCGCGGTC
>DASSTH010000470.1:0-3569 GCA_035708025.1 Nakamurella sp.
AACGCAACGGCGTGCGCGTCGTAGACGACCGTCTTGCCGAGCAGCCGCAGAACCAAGAGCGCCGGAATGAGTTCCGGGTCGTGCGCGTGGTACAGCGACGACCTGGTGCGAACCGCGCGGACCAACGCGGTCAGCACGCCGAAAGTCATCCGCACCAGGCGACGGGAATAGGTGCGCATGGCGACGACGCGCACGCCGTTGCGTTCGTAGTCCGAGTCCGCCCGGGCGATCAGGGTGACGTCGAACCCCGCCGCCGCCAAGCCGCTGCACTCGCGCCAGAACACCCGGTTGTCGTCCGCCGGATGCACCGTGCTCATGTGGCATATCCGGGTGCGCCCGCCGCCGCCCCCGGCCGAAGCGGCCGACGCTGCCGGTGGCTGGCTGGTCACGTCACCCTCGATTCCCGCGCGGTTGCGCAACCCGACGATAGGCCATCGCGCGGTCGTGAGACGTCGCCGCTCCCAGGCACACCCACAGCAGCGCCCCGTAGGTGACCACCCAGCAGGCCGACAGCACCGTCACAGCGACGGTGGCAGAAGCGCCGGCCGCGGCCGCCGCCAGCGGCGCTCCTACCGTGATGACCAGCCGGGTGGCATCCCACAGGAATTGCCTGGTCTGTTGCTCGAGGATCAACAGGATCTGGGATACCGGTGAGACCGTCAGTTGCGCCGCGTACCCGACGGCGAGCAGCCGGGCGAACTGTCCGGACTGCTCCCATTCGGCGCCGTAGATCACCCCGAACAACCAGGGGCCGCCGACCATCACGACGATCGCCATGACGACGCTGATCGCCGCCAGCACCTTGACGTTGGACATCAGGATCGGGCGCAGCGGCCGGTGCCGATCCCGGATGGCCTCGCTGGCCTCGCCCTGGAACACCCGGGCGACGGCCTGACCGAGCAGCACCACCGGGGCCGCCATGACTTTCACCGTCAGGCCGAGCAGTCCGATCGTCACCGACCCGTAGTAGGCGCTGATCACCAGTAGCGGCGCCTGCTGACCCAGGGAGTTCAACAGTGACGACCAAGACGCGATCAACGGGAATCGTCGGTAGCGCACCACCGCTGCCCGCATGGTCCTGGCCCGTGGCACCCCCTGTCGCAGCAGGCCGCCGCGGGAGAACAGCCCGCCGACGGCCGCGATCCGGCCAATGATCCATCCGACCAGCAGCCCGACCGACCTGATGGGGGTCCAGGCCAGCCCGACCTGCCCGGCCGCCTGCCCGATTCCCTGCAGGGCGTTGCGCACACCCAGTGCGCGGTACCGCTTTTCGCGCACCATCCAGGTGAGCAGTACCTGGTCGATGGCCACCATGAAGGTGGCGGCCGCCACCCACCACCACACGGTGGCCAGTGCCGGACTGTTGACCAGGTCGGCGACGGCGGGGCCCAGGACCGGCGCCAGCAAGCCGATCAGCAGCGACATCACGGTGCAGGCGGCGATCCCCACCCAGGCCACCGAGGCCGCCAGCCGGTCGGAGCGGGGTAGCGGGATGGCCGCGTCGAGCCGGAACAGCGTGAAGGTGCCCAGGACCGAGACCACCGCGACGAAGACCGTGAAGACGCCGTACTCGTCCGGGGTGTACAGCCGGGTCAGCACCGGGGAGACCGCCAGCACCACCAGCTGCCCGATCCCGGTACCCAACAGGATGGTCAGCACACCACCCGACGAGCCGGAGGCGATCCGGCGCCACCGGGATGCCGCCGGACCGGCCGGCACGGGGCCGGCGGGTGGGCGCGATACCGCAGGGAGTTGATCCGCGGAGTCCTGGCCCACTACCTGCCCCTGCCTATCGCGCCGCGCCGAGAAGCGAGTCGTTCGCCGGTCGCCCAGGACGCTACGAACAGCGCAACCCCTCGACGGGGCCTCAGTGAGCGTACCAACCGGCTGGTCAGCGCTAGCCGTCCGCAGCGCCGGGCGCCGATGGGACGCTCGGCGCTGCGCTCGCGGCCCTGCCACTTCGTGGGGACGGGCCTGCTCGCTGCGGCCTCGCTCGGTGCCGATGGTTCGCTCGGCGCTGCGCTCGCGGCCCTGCCACTTCGTGGCGACGGGCCTGCTCGCTACGGCCTCGCTCACGGAGGGCTGGCTAGGATGCAGCACGTGCCCGCCGTCGACCAACGACCCGTGTCGGACGGCATGCACCGGGTCGCGGTCGTCCTGGGGTCCGCGGTGCTCGTCGCGGCGATCCACGCCTCGTACCAGTTCGTCGTCGCACCGCGCTACGGATACATGGGACTCACCTACGAGTCGCCCGATCTGCCCATCTATGCGGTCATGGTGCTGCTCTTGTTGGGTATCGCCGCGCTGCTGCCCGCACGGCTGCTTCGGCCGGCCGACTTCCTGGTCTGGATGCTGTACGTCGTCGTGGTCATCCCGGCGCTGACCATCTCCTATCTGGCCAGGACGGTGTCGGACCAGACCCAGTTGATGCTGGGGTTCGTCGTCGCCGGGTGTTTCGCGCTTGCCGTGGTGATCACCCGGGCCTCGTCGGAGTGGCGGCCGTGGCGCCTTCCGGCCTTGCCGGTGCGGGTGTTCTGGATCCTGGTCTGCCTGTTCTCGGCCTGCACCTACCTGCTGCTGGCGGCCACCGGAAGCCTGACCCTGTCCCTTCCCGGGCTCGGTCAGGTATATGCCGCACGGTCGGCATTCGCCGACACTGCGTCGTCGCACCGGCTGCTGGCCTACCTGGTGCCGAACCAGAGCGCGGTGATCAACCCGATGCTGATGGCCATCGGCATCGGGCGGCGCAAGCCCTGGCTGGTGGTGGCCGGCATCGTCGGCAACCTGCTGTTGTACGGCGTGGCGGGCAACAAGTCGGTGTTGTTCTCCATCCCGGCGGTGCTGATCGCCGCCTACCTGTTCCGCGGCGGCCGCCGACCCGGCGGCGGCGTGGTGGCGTGGGGGGTCGCGGCCTTCGTGCTGGGCGGGGCGGTCCTGGATTTGCTGCTACGCACCCCGTTGGTCACCGGCCTGGTGACCCGCCGGGTGATGGACGTTCCGGGGTTCCTCACGGGCGCCTGGGTGGCGACCTTCCTGGACCAGCCGAAGGCGCACTTCGCCTACAGCTTCCTGTCGCCGTTCCTGACCTATCCCTACCCGGTGACGCCGCCGTTCGTGGTGTCACAGAACGTCTTCGGCGTGCCCACCGTCAACGCCAACGCCAACCTGTTCGCGGACGGGTTCGCCAACTTCGGATGGCTCGGCATGCTGTTCGAGACACTGGTGCTCATCGTCATCCTGGTGGTGGCCAACGCCAGCCGGCACCGGATTCCGCTGGCATCCGCGGTGATGGTGCTGGTGGTGCCGGGCTTCTCCATGACCAACTCCTCCGTACTGACCTCCCTGCTCACCCACGGCGTGGCACTGACCCTGCTCATCGTGCTGTTCGCACCCACCTCGGTATGGTGGCGCGAGCCCGAGCCCGCCATCGATCAAGGCGCCGTCGGCACGGCGGGCGCGTCCGACCGGCTGCCGGCGCCTGGGCCATCCTGGTGGCAGCGGGCGAAGCAATCCGCCGGCCCGCCGGCTGCCGCGACGTCCCAGGGAGGCTGATCGATGCCGACCGTGTT
>DASSTH010000471.1:0-19806 GCA_035708025.1 Nakamurella sp.
CAACGGGCCGGCCGTCACCGTTCCCACCCTGCAGACCGGAAGCACCCAGAGCCGCCCAACCCCGACGCCGTGGGAGGACCTCACCAGCACCTCCGCGCCGTCGACCACCTCCGAGCCGCCGCTGACCGCCCCGACCACCACCAGGACGACGCTGACCTTCCAGACGCTGGCCCCGGTGACGAAGCCGACGGTGGCGGCGCCGAGCCTGGCGCCGACCCCGCCGCCGGAGTGCTACACCAAGGGCAGTTGCAAGCCGCTGGACGCCGCATCCATCGGGTCCGGCCGGCTGCTGGTGGTGAACCCGCCCGGGGACAGCGGGTCGGTGGCGATCCTGACCGTCGGCGGCAAGCCGCTGGACGCGCTCAGCCTGGCCAGCCTGGACTCTCCCAAGGTGGACTGCATGGGCACGCACTGCCTGGTGCAGGGCGGCCGCTCGGGGGTGTGGTTCGGCAGCGTGGTCAAGGTGAACGGCAGCCGGCTGGCCCCGGTGACCGGGTCGCCGGTGTCGTCGTCCGTGCTGCGCCTGGTGGCCTCCGGCTCGACGCTGGTCGTCGCCGGTGTGCAGCTGTTCGACGACTACGGCCTGCCGGTGACGGACAGCCCGAAGGCTTCCCGCACCTGGGTGGTGGACGGTGGCCGGGTGACCAGTACCGGCTGCGGCAGCCCGGTGCTGTACGCCAACCCGCCGGCCGCGGGCAGCCCGCAGCGCGGACCCTGCTCGGGTACGCCGCGGATCTCCGGGTACGGCTCGGCGTCCGCGCACCCCATCCGGTCGCTGGGCGGCTTCACCACGCCGTCCGGCAACATCTCCTGCGCCGTGGTGCCGGGCAATCAGCTCGCCTGCACCGCCAAGCAGCACAGCTTCTCCGTGCCCAGGTGCAGCAAGCCGGAGAAGGAGGTGCCGGAATCGCTGCGCGGCCTGCGGGTGCTGCTGCCCAAGTCCGGGAAGGTGTTCCGGGACGGCTGCCTGGGTTACACGCTCATCGGCAGCCCGGTCAGCACGATCAACTATGGGCGGCTGGCGGTGGGCGGTGGGTTCGTCTGCGAGATCCAGGAGTCCGGGGTGACGTGCAAGGCGCCCTCGGGGCACGGTTTCACGCTGTCCCGTTCCGGGCTGACCACCCGCTGAGCCCCGGGGATCGCCGGGACTGGTCGGTGCCGTGACGCATCCCGGAGCCGGCCAGCACAGCAACCGAAGCCGGCGCCCTCCGGTGCCCGGAGCCGGTCAGCGCCCAGCGTCGGGTCAGTCCCCGGAGCCGGTCAGTACCCGGAGCCGCCCGCCAGCGACACCGCTCCGGTCGGATGCCACACCGTCTTGGTCTCCAGGAACGCGCGCAGCCGGGCGGTCCCGGGCGGCGCGGCGAAGTCCGGGGTGCGCGTCGGGGCGTACACCCGCTTGACCGTCCCGGCCGCGGTCCGGGCCAGCGCCTCGCGCAGGTCACCGGACACCCCCGTCAGGTCCAGCGCGTTCACGTCGGCGTGCGCGGCCAGGTGCGGGCCGATCTCCGCCGCATCTCCGGTCAGCACGTTCACCACCCCGCCGGGCAGGTCGGAGGTGGCCAGCACCTCGGCCAGCGTCACCGCGGGCAGCGGCCGCTCCGATGAGGCGACCACCACCACCGCATTGCCGGAGGTGATGATCGGGGCGATGACGCCGATCAGGCCCAGCAGCGAGTCCTCCGGCGGCGCGAAGGCGGCCACCACCCCCGTCGGCTCCGGCGTGGAGAAGGAGAAGAACGGCCCGGCGACCGGGTTCGAGCTGCCGTACACCGCGGCGATCTTGTCCGTCCAGCCGGCGTAGTGCACCACCCGGTCGATCGCCGCGTCCACCGCGGACTCGGCGGCCTTGGGGCGCAGGCCCTCACCGGTGACCAGCAGTTCCACGAACTGCGCCCGGCGGCCCTGCAGCATCTCGGCGATGCGGTAGATCACCTGTCCCCGGTTGTAGGCGGTGGCGCCGGACCAGGCGCGAAAGCCCTTGCGGGCGGCGGCCACCGCGTCCCGCGCATCCTTGCGCGAGCCCTGTGCCACGTTGGCCAGGAACTCGCCCTTCGGGCCGCGTACCGGGTAGGTGCGACCGGACTCCGAGCGCGGGAACGCCCCGCCGACGAACAGCTTGTAGGTCTTCAGCACCGGCACCGCATCGGTGACGGGAGAAGCCGGGGCAGACCCCCGTCTCGCGGGGCCCGCCATCACGCCGCCCCTTCGTCGCTGTCGTTGCGTCCTGCAAAGTGCGCGTCATGACGCGCACTCTGCAGGACGCACGAAGACGGCTCGAGCATCACGCCGCTCCCTCGTCGTCGGTGTCCAGGTAGGCGGCCAGCCCCGACGTGCCGCCCTCCCGGCCGAAGCCGGACTCCTTGTACCCGCCGAACGCCGCCGTCGGGTCGAACCGGTTGAACGTGTTGGCCCAGACCACGCCGGCGCGCATCGCCGCGGCCATACCCAGGATGCGCGAGCCCTTCTCGGTCCACACCCCGGCGGACAGCCCGTACGGGGTGTTGTTCGCCTTGGCGATCGCCTCGTCGGGGGTGCGGAAGGTCAGCACCGACAGCACCGGGCCGAAGATCTCCTCCCTGGCGATCCGCATGGCCTGTGACACGTCGGTGAAAACCGTTGGCGGGAAGAAGAAGCCGCGATCCGGCAGCGGGCAGGGAGAGGTCCACCGGTCGGCGCCCTCGGCCTCGCCGGCCGCCGCCAGCTCGCGGATCTTGCCCAGCTGCTCGGCGGAGTTGATGGCGCCCACGTCGGTGTTCTTGTCCATCGGGTCGCCCAGCCGCAGCGTGGAGATCCGGTCCCGCAGCTTGGATATCACCTCGTCGGCCACCGATTCCTGGACCAGCAGGCGGGATCCGGCGCAACACACATGGCCCTGGTTGAAGAAGATGCCGTTGACGATGCCCTCCACCGCCTGGTCGATGGGCGCGTCGTCGAAGATGATGTTGGCCGCCTTGCCGCCGAGTTCCAGGGTCAGCTTGCGGCCGGTGCCGGCGAGCGACGCCTGGATCTTCCGGCCCACCTCGGTGGAGCCGGTGAACGCGACCTTGTCGATCCCCGGGTGATTCACCAGGTGCGCACCGATGTCGCCGGCGCCGGTGACGATGTTCACCACCCCGGGCGGCAACCCGGCGTCCGCGATGATCTCCGCCAGCACCAGGATGGACAGCGGCGTGGTCTCGGCCGGCTTGATCACCACGGTGTTTCCGGCCGCCAGCGCGGGGGCGATCTTCCAGGCGGCCATCAGCAGCGGGAAGTTCCACGGGATCACCTGCCCGGCGACCCCCAGCGGGCGCGGCGCCGCCCCAAAGCCGGCGTGCGCCAGCTTGTCCGCCCAGCCGGCGTGGTAGAAGAAGTGCGCCGACGCGGTGGGCACGTCGACGTCCCGGGACTCCTTGATGGGCTTGCCGTTGTCCAGCGTCTCCACCACGGCCAGTTCCCGGGCCCGCTCGGCGATGCCGCGGGCGATCCGGTACAGGTACTTGCCGCGCTGCAGCCCGGTCATCTTCGACCAGGTCTTCTCGTACGCCGTGCGGGCGGCGCGCACCGCGGCGTCGACGTCCTCGGTGGTGGACCACGTCACCGCCGCCAGCGATTCCTCGGTGGCCGGATTGATGGTGTTGACGTCGCCCCCGTGGCCGTCCACGAACTCGCCGCCGATGAACATCTGGTACCGGGGCCGGATCCGCCCGGTGGCCGCCGACTCCGGCGCCGGTGCGTACTCCCACTGCAGCGGGGTGTGCGTTCGGCGGCGTGCCACATCCGTTGCCGACGAAGGCTTGTCGGTTTGAGTCATCAGTCCACCGTCACGTAGTCGGGCCCGGAGTAGTGCCCTTCGAGCTGGGTGCGCCGCTGCATGATCAGGTCGTTCAGCAGCGAGGAGGCGCCGAACCGGAAGTAGAACGGGTCCAGCCAGTCGGTGCCGGCCACCTCGTGCACCGCGACCAGATGCCGGATGGCGTCCTTGGCCGTGCGAATGCCGCCGGCCGGCTTGACCGCGACCTGCTCGCCGGTCTCGGCGCGCCAGTCCCGCACCGCCTGCAGCATCACGTGGACCACCGGAAGGGTCGCCGCCGGTGACACCTTGCCGGTGGACGTCTTGATGAAGTCGGCCCCGGCCAGCATGGCCAGCCAGGACGCCCGCCGGACGTTGTCGTAGGTGGCCAGCTCGCCGGTCTCCAGGATGACCTTCAGCCGCACGCCGCCGGGCGCCCGCCGCACGGTGTCCCGCACCGCGGCGATCTCGTCGAAGACCTTCCCGTAGTGCCCGGCCAGGAACGCGCCGCGGTCGATCACCATGTCGATCTCGGTGGCGCCGGCGTCCAGCGCCAGTTGGGTGTCGGCCAGCTTGACCGCCAGCGAGGAGCGCCCGGACGGGAACGCGGTCGCCACGCTGGCGATCCCGATTCCGGTGCCCGCCAGTTCCTCCGCGGCCACGGCCACCCGGTCCGGGTAGACGCAGACCGCGGCGACCCGTGGGGTGTCCGGCCGGTCGGGGTCCGGACGGCGCGCCTTGGCACACAGCGAGCGGACCTTGCCCGGGGTGTCGGCGCCCTCCAGTGTGGTCAGGTCCACCATGGAGATCGCCAGGTCCAGCGCCGCCAGCTTGGACGCCTTCTTGATCGAGCGGGTGGCCAGGGCGGCCGCCCGCGCCTCCACCCCCACCGGGTCGACCCCGGGCAGGCCGTGCAGGAACCGTCGCAGCGCCGCCTCGTCGGCCACCGCGTCGGCCAAGTGGGGCGGCAGCGCCGGCCGCGGGGGCGGGACTGCGCCCGGGCGGGCAGCGACCGCGACCGAGCCGGTGCCGGTCCCGGAGGAGTCGTCGGGGGAGGTCACCCCCCGATCCTACAAATCGGCCGCCCCGGTGGCTGGCTTCGTCGTGGGGCGGTGCACGGACCGGCCGGTGCGGGTCAGGACGGTATCCTGACGCACGCTGTCCGCCCCAGCCGAGCGGCCGCCGAATCCAGTCCCGGACGGGGGAACACACACATGGCCCGCGTGCTCGCCAGTGCCGACGTCGCCGACGACGCCCGGCTCGGGGAGGGCACCACCGTCTGGCATCTGGCGCAGGTCAGGGAGGGCGCCGTGTTGGGCGCCCACTGCATCGTCGGGCGCGGCGCCTACGTCGGCCCCGGGGTGCGCATCGGCGAGAACTGCAAGCTGCAGAACTACGCGCTGGTGTACGAGCCGGCCGTGCTGGAGGACGGGGTGTTCGTCGGACCCGCCGCGGTGTTGACCAACGACCTCTATCCGCGGTCTATCACCCCGGACGGCACGCTCAAGCGCGGCGACGACTGGCACGCCGTCGGTGTCACGCTGCGCACCGGCGCCTCCGTCGGAGCGCGCGCGGTGTGCGTGGCCCCGGTGACGATCGGCCGGTGGGCGCTGGTGGCGGCCGGATCCGTGGTCGTCGCCGACGTACCGGACTACGCGCTGGTGGCGGGCGTGCCGGCCCGCCGGATCCGCTGGGTCGGCCGGGCCGGGGTGCCGCTGGAGGCCTCCGGCGAGGGGGCGTGGCGCTGCCCGCAGACCGGTGAGACGTTCACCGAACGCGACGGCGTGCTCACCCGGGACGCCGAGGTCACACCGTGAGGAGAAACACGGCAGCATGAACAGCTTCATCCCGCCGGCCAAGCCGTTGATCGGTGACGAGGAGGTCGCCGCCGTCGAGCGGGTGCTGCGTAGCGGCATGCTGGCCCAGGGCCCCGAGGTCGCCGCGTTCGAGCAGGAGTACGCCGAGCACTTCCGGCTCGGCCGGGCCTGCGTGGCGGTCAACTCCGGGACGTCGGGCCTGCATCTGGGGCTGCTGGCGGCCGGTGTGCGGGCCGGTGACGAGGTCATCGTGCCGTCGTTCACCTTTGCCGCCACCGCGAACTCGGTGGCGCTCACCGGCGCCACTCCGGTGTTCGCCGACATCGAGCCGGGTTCGTTCTGCCTGGATCCGGCGGCCGTGGAGGCGGCCGTCACCGAGCGCACCGTGGGCATCATGCCGGTGCACCTGTACGGCCATCCGGCGGACATGACGGGTCTGCAGGCGGTCGCGGACCGGCACGGCCTGGCCATCTTCGAGGACGCCGCGCAGGCGCACGGCGCATCGCTGCACGGCACGCCGGTGGGCGCGTTCGGTGCGTTCGCCATGTTCTCGCTGTACCCGACCAAGAACATGACCTCCGGTGAGGGCGGCATGGTGTCGGTGGCCACCGCGGAACTGGAGCGGATGGTGCGGCTGTACCGCAACCAGGGGATGGCCCGGCAGTACGAGAACGAGGTGGTCGGGTTCAACAACCGGATGACCGACATCCATGCCGCCATCGGCCGGGTGCAGCTGACCAAGGTGGACGCCTGGACCGCCCGGCGGCAGGCCAATGCCGGCTACCTGTCGGCGAACCTGGCGGGCGTGACCCCGCCCCCGGTGGCCGACGGGGCGGTGCACGTCTACCACCAGTACACGATCCGGGTACCGCAGGACCGCGACGGGCTGGCCAAGGCACTGCGCGAGGAGTACCAGGTCGGATCCGGCATGTTCTACCCGATCCCGAACCACCGGTTGGCCCCGTTCAACGTGCCGGCCGACCTGCCGGAGACGGAACGGGCGGCCGCGGAATGCCTGTCCCTGCCGGTGCATCCGTCCCTGACCGAGGCCGACCTGGAACGGATCGTCACCGCCGTCAACGCGCTCGCCGCGGCGGGGTCCTGAGGTGGCGGCGCTGCGGGCGGGCCTGATCGGCCTCGGCATGATGGGCCGGCACCACGCCCGGGTGCTGTCCGGCCTGGACGGCGTCGACCTGGTGGCGGTCGCGGACCCGGCCGGGGACCCGCACCGGGTGGCCGGCGAGCGCACGGTCTTCGACGGCGTGCAGGGCATCATCGACGCCGGGGTGGACTACTGCACTGTGGCGGTGCCGACCGCCTACCACGAGCAGGTGGGGCTGGCGCTGGCCGAGGCGGGCATCCACGCGCTGATCGAGAAGCCGCTGGCGCAGAACACCGCGGCGGCCCGGAACCTGGCGAAGGCCTTCGACGCCGCCGGGCTGATCGGCGCCGTCGGGCACATCGAGCGGTACAACCCGGCGCTGCAGTCGGCGCGTTCGCGCATCGACAACGGCGATCTCGGCGAGGTGTACCAGGTGGCCACCCGCCGCCAGGGCCCGTTCCCCAACCGGATCTCCGACGTCGGGGTGATCTTCGACCTGGCCACCCACGACATCGACCTGACCGCCTGGGTGACACGGCAGCGATACCAACAGGTCTCGGCCTACACCGCCAAGCGCAGCGGGCGCCCGTACGAGGACCTGGTCGCGATGATCGGGCGCCTGGAGCGTGGCACCGTCACCGACCATCTGGTCAACTGGCTGTCCCCGCTCAAGGAACGCCTGACCACCATCACCGGGGAACGCGGCGCGTTCGTGGCCAACACGCTGTCGGCGGAACTGACCTTCTACGCCAACGGCGCCAACGTGAACACCTGGGACAACCTGGCCCAGTTCCGCGGCGTCACCGAGGGCGACATGATCCGGTACGGCATCGCCAAGCCGGAGCCGCTGCTGGTGGAACACCAGAACTTCCGGGACGCCGTGCTCGGCAAGGACGTGGACGTCGTCACCATGCAGCAGGGCCTGGACACCGTGATCGTCGCGGAGGCCGCCGTGGAGTCCGCGGCGTCCGGCCGGACGGTCACCCTGATGGAGAACTGATGCAGATCGCCGTCATCGGGCTGGGCAAGATCGGCCTGCCGCTCGCCGTGCAGTACGCCGCCAGCGGCCACCGGGTCCGCGGCGCCGACGTCAACCCGGACACCGTGGCCACCGTCAACGCCGGCCGCGAGCCGTTCCCCGGCGAGGCCCAGCTGGCCGAGAAGCTGGCAGCCGCGGTCGCCGACGGTTCGCTGACCGCCACCACCGACACCGCCGGCGCCGTCGGGCAGTCTGACGCCGTCGTGATCGTGGTGCCGCTGTTCGTCAACGACGTGGACGAGCCGGACTTCGGCTGGATGGACGCCGCCACCGCCGATGTCGGGCGAGGCCTGCGGCCCGGCACCCTGGTGTGCTACGAGACCACGCTGCCGGTGGGCACCACGAGGGGCCGGTTCAAGCCGATGCTGGAGCGGGCGTCGAACCTGGTGGAGGGCAAGGACTTCCATCTGGTGTTCTCGCCGGAGCGGGTGCTGACCGGCCGGGTGTTCGCCGATCTGCGCCGGTATCCCAAGCTGGTCGGCGGGCTATCCGAGGCCGGCGCGCAGCGCGCGGTGGAGTTCTACCGGGCGGTGCTGCAGTTCGACGAGCGGCCGGACCTGCCGCGCGGCAACGGGGTGTGGGACCTCGGGTCTGCGGAAGCCGCGGAACTGGCCAAGCTCGCCGAGACCACCTACCGGGATGTGAACATCGGGCTGGCGAACCAGTTCGCGGTGTTCGCGGCCGACCACGGCATCGACGTCTACCAGGTGATCGAGGCCAGCAACTCCCAGCCGTACAGCCACATCCACCGGCCGGGCATCGCGGTCGGCGGGCACTGCATCCCGGTGTATCCACGGCTGTACCTGTGGGACGACCCCGCGGCCACCGTGGTGCGCGCCGCGCGGGAGGCCAACGCCGGCATGCCCGGCTACGCGGTCGGGTTGGCGGCCGGGACGTACGGCGACCTGGCCGGCGCCCGGGTGGTGGTGCTGGGCGCTGCGTACCGGGGCGGGGTCAAAGAGACCGCGTTCTCCGGGGTGTTCCCCACGGTCCGGGCGCTGACCGCCGCCGGGGCATCGGTCGGCGTGCACGACCCGATGTACACCGACCAGGAGTTGACCGCGCTCGGTTTCACCCCGCACCGGCTCGGGTCCCCGGTGGACGTGGCGATCGTGCAGGCCGACCACGCGGAGTACCGCTCGCTGTCCGGTGACGACCTGCCCGGGGTGCGGGTGATCGTGGACGGGCGCGCCGTGCTGGACGCCGAGAAGTTCCCCGGGGTGGACATCCGGGTGATCGGCCGGGCCTGATCGGGGCCCGCCGAGGCAGCCCGATGGCGTCGCGGCCAAGAAGTGGCCGCCAGATCGCGCCAAGATCACCGCCACCTGCGGAGATGTCTCCGCGCCCAAATCCGGGGGCCGAAATTCAGCCCCGCACCGGGGGACTTCGAGGCTCAGGGGGCCGGGACTCCCGCGGCCAGCGCGTCCAGGGTGCGCTCGGCGGCGTCGCCGGTGCCGTACGGGTGCCCGCGCGGTGCGGCGGGCGCCGCGCGCAGCGCCACCTCCGGCAACTGGCTCAGCTCCGGGTCCAGCACGTTCCACCCGTCGGCGAGCGTCTCGGTCCACTCGGTCTCGGTACGCACCGTGGTGCACGGCACGCCCAGCAGGTAGGCCTCCTTCTGCAGCCCGCCGGAATCCGTCACCACCCCGGCCGACCGGGACACCGCGGCCACCATGTCCGGATAGCCGAACGGCTCGGTGGCACGCAGCGCACCGCCGGTCAGCGGGATGCCGAAGGCCGCCGCCCTGGCCACCAGCCGGGGATGCGCGGCCAGCACCACCGGGACCGGCAGGGCGGCAAGGCTCGCCACGATCCCACGCAGCCGCTCCGGGTCGTCGGTGTTGTCGGCCCGGTGGATGGTGGCCACCAGGTAGGGCGCAGCCGGGTCCACCCCGTCCGGCAGCGCCAGCGGCCGGCCGCGTACCGCCGCCGCGGTGGCCAGGCAGACGTCCGTCATCACGTCACCGACCCGGACCGACCGGCCGGCCAGCCCCTCCGCCGCCAGGTGGCCCATGGCCACCTCGGTGGGTGCCAGCAGCAGGTCGGCAGCGTGGTCGGTCAGGATCCGGTTGTGCTCCTCGGGCATCCGGCGGTTGAAGCTGCGCAGCCCGGCCTCCAGGTGAGCCACCGGAAGGTGCAGCTTGACCGCCGCCAGCGCCCCGGCGATGGTCGAATTCGTGTCTCCGTAGACCAGCGTCCAGTCCGGCCGCTGCTGGTCCAACACCCGCTCAAGGCCGGCCAGCATCGCCGCGGTCTGCGCTCCGTGCGGCCCCGAGCCGACCTCGAGGTCGATGTCGGCCGCGGGGATGGACAGCACATCGAAGAACACCTCCGACATCCGCTGGTCGTAGTGCTGGCCGGTGTGCACGATCACGTGCTCGATGCCGCCCCGCGCCGCGCAGGCATGCGCGATCGGGGCCAGCTTGACGAACTGGGGGCGCGCCCCCACCACGGAAACGATCTTCATCGGGTCAATCCTGGGACGCGGTGCTGCGACGGGTATCGGTGACGGGACCGCCACGGCCGGCCTGGTCGGTGACGGGATCGCCGGGATCGGCCTGGTCGGTGACGGGGCCGGCGGGACGGGGGTCCTCGGTGACGGTATCGGTGTGCCCGGGCGGCTGTGACCCCGGCCCGGCGAACAGCGGGGCCAGCGACGGCGCGATCATCCAGGCCGCCACCGCGATGGAGGCGATGGAGTACAGGTTGGTGGTCATGGCGTCCACCATGAAGGCGGCCAGCCCCAACATCGGGCCCAGCACCAGCGGCCGCCGGGTACGCAGGAACCGGAAGCTCAGCGCGATCGCCAGGGCCAGCGCCAGGGCCGCCAGCAACCCGGACTCCGCCGCCACGTACAGCAGCGAGTTGTGTGGGGTGGAGGTCGCTTCCCCGAACCGGGTCTGCTTGTAGGCGTCGAAGAACTGCATGTACCGGTCCGGGCCGACCCCGAAGAACCAGTGGTCGGTGAACATCCGCCAGCCGGCGTCCCACAGCGCCAGCCGGTCGGTCTGGAAGTTGGTCATGCGGGCGCGCAGCGGGGTGGCCAGGAACACCGCAGCGGCCGCGACCAGGATCGGCACCCACACCCGGGGCCGGGTTGCCGCCAGCAACAGCACCGCGACGGCCACCGCCGCGAGCCCGATCGGGGTCCGGGACAGGGTGAACAACAGTCCCCCGAAGATCACCAGCGCGGTCCCGCTCCAGGCCCACCGCGCCCGCCCGCGGGCCGCCATCGCCAGGCCCACCGCGATCGGCAGCGTCAGGGCGAACAGCCCGCCGATGAAGGTGGCCGCCATCGCCGTCGTCCCGGTGATCCGTCCCCACACCGGCATTCCGCCGATCTTCCCGCCGGTCACCATGATTCCGAGGTAGCCACCGGGCCCGCTCCAGCGCAGCGCGTAGGCCACCAGACCGAAGGCGGCCTCGAACGCGGCCACCGCCACCAGCGCCCGGATCATCCGCTGACCGTCGCCCGGGGTGCGCAGCATCAGGTACGCCAGCGCGACCACCAGGGCGTTGAGCAGCCAGCGGGCCGGACCGGCCGCCACCGAGTGCAGCGAACCGGCGTGCAGCGCGGCGATGAGGGTGAACGGCACCATGAGTGCCAGGGCGAACGCCTCCGGCGCGCGGCGGATCCGCAACGACCGCCAGCAGCCGCTGACCAGCGCGGCGACGATGCCCACCGCGGCGGCCGCGAGGGTGCCCAGGTCGGACACGTCCACCGGGCTGCCGAGAATCGGGACGTAGGGCAGCGCCGGGGTGATCGCGATCAGCGCGGTGAATCCCAGCACCCCCCAGCGGGGCGGCGCCACCGGCCGGGCCGGGGACTCGGTCGCCAGCGACCCCGTCACGGCCGGGGGCCGTCCGCGGGACGACCCGGCCGGCGTGCCGGCAGCACCGGTCGCCGCGTCACCCGCGCCGTGCGGTCGATCGCGGCCACCACCTGTCCCAGGACGTCGTTGGTGAAGGTGGGCCGGGTCTGCGGGGGCTTGCGCCTGATGACCAGGCCGTCGATGTCCTGCGGCCCGGCGATCCGCCCCATGCGTCCGGAGGAGATCAGTTCGGCATCCACCGAGCCCAGCCTGCCGGAGAACACCGTCCACACCGGGGTGCCGAGGGCCACCGCCTCCCGGTTCATCGTCCCGCCGGCCGACACCATCACATCCGACCACCACACCAGGCTGGGGCCGTCCACCGGACGATCCAGCACCCTGATGTTGGGTGCGCTCACCAGGGATCGCAGCGCGTCGACCTGGGACGGGTGCCGCGGCAGCACCAGGGTGAGCGCGTGCCGCTCCGCCCGCAGCCGGTCGATCAGCGTGGTCCACAGCGGATTGTCGTGCCGGTGGTACATGGCGCCCACCGCCGGCGGCCGCAACGCGACGACCGGACCGTCGTGTTCGGCGATGCCCAGCTCCACCCGCACCTCCTCCGACGGCACCAGGCCGGCCAGGTACACCTCCTCCTTCAGACCGTGGTAGCGCCAGGTCTTGCCGCGGCCGCCGTGCGAGTTCACCAGGTCGGCCGAGAACGCCTCCGGCAGCAGCAGCCGGGTGGCCAGCCGGAACAGCAGGTGGGTGGCCGGGTGGTACTCGTAGTCCACCATCGCCAGCGCCGGGATGCCCAGCAGCCGCGAGACGATCGGCTCGTCGTAGGACCCGTGGGCGACCGCGACGTCGGGGGCGAACGACCGGACGATCGGGGTCAGCTCACGCACCCGGTCGCCCAACGAATACACCTTTCGCGGCAGCGACGCACGGGATCCCGCTCCGACCGGGACCACCGTCTCGAAGTGCCGGCTGGCCAACTCCACGGTCTGCGCGAAATGCCGTGCGGTGACGAGAACCTCGTCGCCCCTGTCCTGCAGCGCACGGACGATCGGTGCGAAGAACAGGGCGTGCGGCGAGTTGGTCAAGTCCACCCAGACCCGCACCCCGTATCCCTTCCACGGTCCCGACCGCCCCTGGTGGCGTGCCGCTCGGTGACGACCGGCGCGGGGCACCGGAGCCGATAAGGTTGCCCGCAGGCACCGGCGTGCCTACCGCAGGGATGGTACAGATTCGCCACCCAGGGTGCCGACGGGCTGGGCGCCCTGCAGGGGCGGGAAGGCACAGTGTGATCCGCGACCGGCTGGTGTACAAGACCGCGCTGTCGCTGGTCACCATCGCCACTTCCGGCGCCATCCGGCTGATCTTCTCGGTGCTGGTGGGGCGGGTGTTCGGGGCGCCGCTGCTGGGCCACGTCAACGTGATCGTCAGCACCGCGGTGTTCGCCACCCTGCTGTGCTCTCCGGGATTGGGCCAGTCGGTGGCCCGGCAGATGGCCACCCGCGGCCTGGACGCCGAGCAACCGGCGGGGCGGTCGCTGCTGGCCTGGGCGACCGCCTGGCACCACGCGGTCTGCCTGGCGGTGGCCGTCGTCACCGCCGTGCTGGTGCCCGCCGACGGCTGGGGCGAGCGTGCCATCGCGCTGGCCCTGACGTTCGGCTACGGCTGCTACACCTTCTACAAGGCCGTGCTGTACGGGGTCGACCTGGTGCGGCAGTACGCGGCGTTGGAGCTGGCCTGGGACGTGCTGTTCCTGGCCGCGCTGGTGACGGTGGTGGTGACCGGGGCCCGACCGTGGGTGCTGGCGCCGATGGCGTTGGTGTACCTGGGCTTCGCGGCCGGCGCGCACCTCGTGCTGTTCGCCCGGAGCACGCCGGGCGACGCACCTCCGCGGGAACGGGCGACGGATCTGCGGCACGGGCTGCTGGCGTTCGCCGCGGTGACAACCGTGGGTACCGCCTCCAGTGCCGGCTTCCTGCAGCTCTCGCAACTGTTCGCGGCCCGGGCGGAAGCCGGGCACGGTTCCGGGCTGTTCGCCGCCGCGATGACCCTGGTGACGCCCGCCTACCTGCTGCCGAGGGCGATGTCCGTGGTGCTGTTCCCGGCGATGGCGCGGGCCGCCGGCCGGCAGGACCGGGACTCGGTGCGCCGCCAACTGACCATCGGCACGCAGGTGCTGGCGGCCGGCCTGCTTCCGCTGTTCGCGTTGGTGGCCATGGTGGCGACGCCCCTGCTCAGCGGCATCTACGGCGGCTCGTTCGCGGGCGGTGCGCCGGTGCTGGTGGTGATGATCTGGGCGACCTGGGTGTCCATCGCCAGCGTTCCGGCGGTCAACGCGCTGTCCAGCGACCCGGGGCGGGCGTATCTGGTCCCCGCAGCGGCGTCGGTGGCCGGCTTCCTGGTCGGCCTGGCGTTGTGGCTGTCGGTAGGCACGTCGATCACCATGGTGGCCTGGGGCTACCTGGCCGGGTCGCTGGTGCAGAGCGCGGTCCCCATGGTGGAGGCCTGGCGGCGGCACAGCGGGCCGGGGCCCTGGACCGCGCTCCGGATGGTCGCGATGGCGACCGCCGGGCTGCTGGTTGCCCTGCAGCTGACCTCCCGGTCCACCGCCACCCAGGTGCTGGCCGGGGTGGTGGCGGCCGTGGTCGCCGCGGCGGTGATGGCTCCGGAGTTGCGGGCCCTGGCCCGCTTCCGCCGGGTGGAACCGGTGGGGTGACGCGGGTGCGGGTGCTGCACGTCAACGACGTCGCTGGAGTGGCCGGCGCCGCCGTCCAGCAGGCGGTGGCGTCCGGTCTGGACTGGGCGCTGTGGCCGCTGCCGGCGGTGCGCGGCGCGCCGGTGCCGGTCAAGGCGTACCGGCGGGCCCGCGACCTGGTCCGGTTCCATCCGGCGGGCCGGGCGGCGGATGTGCTGCACGTGCACTACGGGCTGTTCGGCTACTACGCCTGGAGCGTGCGCCGGCCCTACCTGCTGCACCTGCACGGCACGGACCTGCGGGACAACCTGGCCAGCCCGCTGCTGCGGCCACTGGTCCGGCGGGCCATCCGGCGGGCCGGGGCGGTGGCCTACTCCACCCCGGACATGGCCGACGCGACCCGCGCGCTGCGCCCGGATGCAGTGTGGCTGCCCGCGCCGCTGCCCCTGGAGCTGTGCGTCGCCGGGGACGGCGGGCCGGCACGCGCAACGGACGACGGCACCGAGCGCGATCCGGAGGGCGGGGCGGCCGGCGAAGCTGGAACCGTGCCCGGCGATCCGGTCGCGGGGACGGTGACGGGGCAGCCGGCCCGCCCGCGCACCGTGGTGTTCGCCAGCCGCTGGGACCCCGTGAAGGGATTGGCCGTGCTGCTGCAGACCGCCGACCAGCTGCGCCGGGACCTGCCCGGCGCCGATCTGGTCGGGGTGGACTGGGGCACCGGGGCGGCGGACGCCCGCCGGGCGGGGGTCCGGCTGGTGCCGCTCATGCCGGCGCCGGCGTTCCGCCGGATGCTGGCCGGCGCGGACGTGGTGGTGGGGCAGCAGTCCAGCGGCAGCCTGGGGGTGGCCGAACTGGAGGCGATGGCGCTCGGCCGCCCGCTGGTGGCCCGTTTCACCCATCGGGACGCCTACGGCGAGGACGCGCCGTTGTGGAACACCGTGGCGATGTCGCCCTCGGCCGCCGTCGCGCAGGTGCTGGCCGATCCACCCGAGGCGGTCGTCAGGGCCGGGCGTGGGCGGGACTGGGCCCTGCGGCACCACGGCCCCCAGCAGTTCGTGCGGCGCTGCCTGGAGTTGTACCAGGGTCTGTGATGCGGCCCTCGCCGCACCGGGAGGCCGCGGTCGCGTGGTTCTCCCGTCACCGCTGCTGGCGGACCGGGGATCGGCGGTGCGGGGCCGGCGGCTATCGGTCGCCTGGTTCTCCCGTCACCGCTGCTGGCGGACCGGGGAATCGGCGGTGCCGAGCCGACGGCTACCGGTCGACCGGCGAGCCGCTCCTGGGCTCGGTGGCGCCGGCCGTGCGCCCGCCGTCGGTGGTCGGCTCCGCGGGAGCCCGGGTCGGCAGCGCCGGCGGCTGGGATCGGTACGACGCGTCCGGCACCCGGTTCGGCCGCGGCACCGAGGTGAGCACCGAGCCCACCAGCCTGGCGTGCACGACCGAAAGCCGCTCGACCGCCGCCGTCACATCCTCGTCGGTGGTCCTGCCGTACCGCGCCACCAGGATCACGCCGTCGGCGGCGGCGCCCAGCAGCGCGGCATCGCTCAGCTCGACGGCCGGCGGGGTGTCCAGCACGATCACGTCGTACCGGGAGCGCAGCGCGGTCAGCAGCTCGTCCATCGCGCGGGACTGCACCTGCTCGGTGGGATCCTCCGGCACGGACCCGGAGCCCAGCACGTCGAGCGTGGATCCGGACCACCGCTGGATCGCCCGATCGACGGCGGCCGCGCCGGTCAACACCTCGGCCAGCCCGGGCTGCCCGGCAGGCAGACCGAAGAGCTGCGCCAGGCGGGGCCGGTGCAGGTCGGCGTCCACCACCAGCACCCGCTGCCCGGCCCGGGCCATGGCGAGCGCCAGGTTCGCGGCGGTGGTGGATGCCCCATCGCCCGCATGGACCCCCGCCACGGCGAACACCGGAACCTGGTTCGGCACGTCGGCGAACTGCAGCGCGGTGCGCACCACGCGGTACGCCTCGGCGCGATCGTCGCGCGGTCCCGCCAGGTGCGGGCCGGCCCCCTTCGTCGCGCCCACCGTGCCGAGCACCGGGGCGCCTGTCAGCCGCTCCAGGTCGCGTCGGCGCCGGACGGAATTGTCCAGGTACTCCAGCAGCCAGAGCAGCGCGGCGCCCACCACCAGTCCCGCGACGAACCCCAGGGCCAGCGTGGAGGCCAGCCCGCGGGGCGCCGGCTGATCCGGGAACGGGGCGGGATCAGTCACCGTCACCGACGCCGGGGTCTGTGCCGCGCCGGCCTCGGACTCGATCTTGGGCACCGCGGCGGACAACTCGTCGGCGAAGGCCTGGGCGATGTGTTGCGCGCGGGACGGATTCGAATCGGTGGCGGTGATCTCGATGATCGTGGTGCCGGCGATGACGTCCACCTCGACCTGCTTGAGCAACTGCTCCACCGGCTCGGTGAGCCCGAGATCCTGGATGACCTTCTGCGGGATGGCGGTTCCGGTGACCAGGTTGGCGTAGTTGACCGCGCGCTGCGATGCGCCGATGCCGCCCGGGGGCACCAGGGAGCCCTGGTCGACGTCCGGCGTGGCCACCAGGACGCGCGCGCTGGAGGTGTATTGCGGCGGAGCGAGCGCGCCGGCGATCCCGGCGATCACGAGGCCGAGCACGACGCAACCCACCAGCGCCCACCACCGGCGGCGGACCACTCGGACCATCTCGCGAACAGTCATGGGCGACTCCGAGTATCGGCGCTGGCGGGGAACGGCGACCGTGCCGCTCGCGCAGCCGGGTGCCCAACTCGGTTGATTATGCTACCGGGTGGGTGGTCCGCCGATGTGGCGCGTGCGAGCCCGGGCAACGATCAGGAGCGGTGTGTGACGAGCGCGGCGGGCGGACCGGAGAACCTGCGGCCGGCAGGCGGTTTCCGCGCCCAGCACAGTTCCGAGCGCCTGGTCAAACTGCTGGTCTTCGACAGTCTGGTCTGGGCCGGTGCGTACCTGCTCGCGGCATTCGTCCGGCTGAACCTGGACGCCGACCGGGTGCCGTGGGGCCATGTGTCGGTGGTCGTCGGCGTGGTGATCGTGGCCCATGCGCTGGTGTGCTGGCCGCTGCGGCTGCACCTCGGTCGTTCGCCACTGGCCAGCCTGGACGAGATGCTCCGGCTCGGCGTGGCGGTGGCCGTGGTGTCGGCGCTGGTGTTCGTGGCCAACTACGTCACCGCCCCGTCCTACATCCCGCGGTCGATCCCGGTGACGGCCGGGCTCGCGGCGCTGATCGTGATGGCGTGGGGCCGGGCCATGGTGCGCTGGCGTCGCGAGCGGCTGTCCGCGCAGCGGGCCGAGCGCGGCAAGGAGCCCGTGCTGCTGGTGGGCGCCGGGGTCGCGGGCCGCCAGCTGATCCGGTCCATGATCACCGATCCCACGTCCAAGTGGGTACCGGTCGGGCTGCTGGACGACGAGCCCGGGCGGCGGCACCTGCGCATCGACCGGGTTCCGGTGCTGGGCAGCACGGCGGACATGGCGTCGGTGGCCGCCGAGGTCGGCGCGTCCACCGTGGTGGTGGCCATTCCCACCGCCGGATCGGACCTGATGCGCAAGCTGTCCAGGGCGGCCTTCGACGCCGGGCTCAGCCTGAAGGTGCTGCCGGGCATCAGCGAGCTGCTGGACGGCCAGGTCGGCATTCGCGACGTGCGCGACATCAACCTGCCGGACATCCTGGGCCGGCACCAGATCGACACCGACATCGCCTCCATCGCCGGGTATCTCGCCGGCAAGCGGGTGCTGGTCACCGGGGCGGGCGGATCCATCGGATCGGAGCTGTGCCGGCAGATCCACCGGTTCAATCCGGCAGAGCTGATCATGCTGGACCGTGACGAGTCGGCGCTGCACGCGGTGGAGCTGTCCATCGAGGGCCGGGCCATGCTGGACACGCCAGAAGTGGTGCTGGCCGACATCCGTGACGCCGAGCGGGTCGCCGCGGTGTTCAGCGCGCGCCGCCCGCAGGTGGTGTTCCATGCGGCGGCGCTCAAGCACCTGCCGATGCTCGAGCAGTACCCGACGGAGGCGGTCAAGACCAACGTGCTCGGTACCCAGCACGTGCTGGACGCCGCCCGCGCCGTCGGGGTGCAGCGGTTCGTCAACATCTCCACCGACAAGGCCGCCAATCCGGTCAGCGTGCTGGGTTACACCAAGCGCATCGCCGAGGGGCTGACCGCGGCGGTGGCGCGCGAGTCCGAGGGCACGTACCTGTCGGTGCGGTTCGGCAACGTGCTGGGCAGCCGGGGGTCGGTGCTCACCGCCTTCGCCGCGCAGATCGCCGCGGGTGGGCCGGTCACGGTGACCGACCCGCAGGTGAACCGGTTCTTCATGACGGTGCAGGAGGCGGTGCAACTGGTCATCCAGGCCGCCGCGATCGGCCGGGACGGTGAGGCGCTGGTGCTGGACATGGGGGAGCCGATCAAGATCGACGACGTGGCCCGCCAGCTGATCGGCATGTCCGGCAAGGACATCGCCATCACCTACACCGGGCTGCGGCACGGGGAGAAGATCAGCGAGGAACTGTTCGGCCGGGGCGAGGTCGGTCAGCGGCTGGCGCATCCGCTCATCTCGCACGTGGAAGTGCCTGCGGTGCAACCGGAGTCGCTGCCCGTGCACCGGTTCCACGGCGACCGCGACGCGGTCGTCGACGAACTGGCGGCGCTGTGCGAAGAGATGGCAAAGCGCACCGAGGTGCTGCACGGGACCATCCGTCCGGCCGCGTCCCAGTAATCGACCTGATAGGCGCCACGTTCGGCCCTGGACGGGCTGATCCACGCACCGCAACGACTTTGTGCGAGTGACGCCACGGCGGGACGACTGTCGTACCCCGGTCGTACGGTCGTTGCATGAACGGTCGGGGGATGCGTGGGGGCGGTGACGGTGCGGCGTACAGCGCCGTCGACGCCGCGCGTTGCGCCGGTCTGCCGGACCGCACCAAGGGTGACGCGTCGCTCAGCCGCGGCCTTCGGCCGGGTGGGGACCGCAACAGCGGTGACGGGCCCCGCGGTGACGGGCTCCCGTCGGGTGGGAACCGCACCAACGGTGACGCGTCGGACGGCCGCGGTTTTCAGTCGGATGGGGACCGTACCAACGGTGACGGGTCCCGCGGTGGTGGACCCCTGCCGGGTGGTGCGGCGACTGCGGTGGCCGGCGGTGTCACGGGCGCGGAAGGCGGGGGCGGGGCCGCCGCGACCGTGCGCGGCGGGTTGGCCGCGATCAGGCGGGTCCTGGTGGAGTTGCGGGACCTGCCGTGGTGGACGCTCTCCCAGGCCGAGTTGCTGGACACGACCCGGGAGGTGGAGTCGACGCTGCGGGGCGGGTTCGGGGTGCAGGTGCGGCTGGCCGGGGAGCTGCACGAGCGGGGTGTGGCGGACATGCTGGATGCCCGTTCGGCGGCCCACGTGTTGCATCAGACGCTGCACATCACCATGTCCGATGCCAGGGCCCGGGTCGCGGCCGCGGCGGCGGCGTTGCCCTGCGAGACGCCGACCGGGAGCGTGATCGGCCCGGCCGCGCCGGAGTTGCTGGCGGCGGTCGATGCCGGCGCGGTGTCGGCGGGGCA
>DASSTH010000472.1:0-8772 GCA_035708025.1 Nakamurella sp.
ACCTGGCGCTGGAGACCGTGGAGGACATGGCCGAGTCCGGCCTGCTGGGCGGCGTCGCGCCGGACGTTGCCATCGCCAACCTGGTGCGCGCGCTGAGCAAGGGCGTGCTCAAGGTGATGAGCAAGATGGGCATCTCCACCGTCGGCTCCTACCGCTGCGCCCAGGTGTTCGCCTGCTTCGGGCTGGACCAGGCAGTGCTGGACGAGTACTTCACCGGCACCGTCACCAGCACCGGCGGCACCGGCCTGGACCGGATCGCCGCCGACGTGTCGGCCCGGCACGCGTTGGCGTTCACCCCCAACGCCACCGCCCTGGAACACCGCGGCCTGGAGGTGGGCGGGCAGTACCAGTGGCGGCGGGAGGGCGAGCTGCACCTGTTCAACCCCGAGACCGTCTACCTGCTGCAGCACTCCACCCGGTCCAAGCAGGAGTCGGTGTTCCGCCGCTACACCACCGCGGTGGACGACGCCTCCCGGGCCGGCGGCACGCTGCGCGGGCTGTTCGAGCTGCGCACCGGGGTGCGCCCCGCCGTGCCGCTGGAGGAGGTGGAACCGGCGGCGGAGATCGTCAAGCGGTTCGTGACCGGCGCCATGTCCTACGGCTCCATCTCCGCCGAGGCGCACGAGACGCTGGCCGTGGCCATGAACAACCTGGGCGGCAAGTCCAACACGGGGGAGGGCGGCGAGGACGTCGACCGGCTGCTGGACCCGCGGCGGCGCTCGTTCATCAAGCAGGTCGCCTCCGGCCGGTTCGGCGTCACCAGCGCCTACCTGGTGAACGCCGGGGAGATCCAGATCAAAATGGCGCAGGGCGCCAAACCCGGTGAGGGCGGCCAGCTTCCGGGCCACAAGGTGTACCCGTGGATCGCCGCCACCCGGCACGCCACCCCCGGGGTGGGGCTGATCTCGCCGCCGCCGCACCACGACATCTACTCCATCGAGGACCTCAAGCAGCTGATCTTCGACCTGCGCAACGCCAACCCGGCGGCCCGCATCTCGGTCAAGCTGGTGTCCGAGCCGGGAGTGGGCACGGTGGCCGCGGGGGTGACCAAGGCGCACGCCGACACGGTGATCGTGGCCGGCCACGACGGTGGCACCGGCGCGGCCCCGCTGACCTCGCTCAAGCACGCCGGCCAGCCGTGGGAGTTGGGGCTGGCCGAAACCCAGCAGACGCTGCGGCTCAACCGGTTGCGCGACCACGTGCGGGTGCAGGTGGACGGCGGGCTGAAGACCGGCCGGGACGTGCTGATCGCCGCGCTGCTGGGCGCCGAGGAGTTCGGTTTCGCCACCGCGCCGCTGGTGGTGGCCGGCTGCGTGATGATGCGGGTGTGCCACCTGGACACCTGCCCGGTGGGCATCGCCACCCAGAACCCGGTGCTGCGCAAGCGCTACTCCGGCACCCCGGAGTTCGTGGAGACGTTCTTCCTGTTCCTGGCCGACCAGGTGCGGGAGCTGTTGGCCTCGCTGGGTTTCCGGTCCCTGGACGAGGCGTGCGGGCACGCCGAGCTGCTGGACACCTCCGCCGCCGTCGCGCAGGGCCGGCATCAGGGACTGGATCTGGCTCCGCTGCTGCAGGTGCCGGACGCCGACGACGCGCTGCGCTGCACCGCCCCGCCGGTGCGGGATCTGTCACAGACGCTGGACGCGACGCTGATCCAGCGGGCCGCCGCCGCGCTGGACTCCGGGACGGCGGTGACGGTGTCCACGCCGGTGCGCAACACCGACCGCGCGGTCGGCACCATGCTGGGCTCGCAGGTCACCCGCCGGTGGGGGCCGGACGGGCTGCCGGCCGGCACCATCCGGCTGGAGCTGACCGGCACCGCCGGCCAGTCGCTCGGCGCGTTCCTGCCCCGCGGCATCGACATCCGGCTCACCGGTGACGCGAACGACTATGTGGCCAAGGGGCTGTCCGGCGGCACCGTGGCGATCCGGCCGCACCCGGCGGCCCCGTCACCGGCGGATGTGCCACACGTGATCGCCGGCAACACCGTCGGGTACGGCGCCACCTCGGGCGCGCTGTACCTGCGCGGCACGGTCGGCGAGCGGTTCGCGGTGCGCAACTCCGGCGCCCTGATGGTCTGCGCGGGAGCGGGCGACCACGCCTGCGAATACATGACCGGCGGGCACGCGGTGATCCTCGGGCCGACCGGCCGCAACGTGGCGGCCGGCATGAGCGGCGGCGTGGCGTTCCTGCTGGACGCCGACCCCGCCCGCATCAACCCCGAACTGGTGGACCTGACAGGCCCGGATCCGGAGGAGACGGCCTGGCTGGCGACGGTGCTGCGCGATCACGCCGAACTCACCGGGTCGCCGATCGCCGAGGCGCTGCTGGCGGACTGGCCGGTGGCCGCCGGCCGGTTCACCCGGATCATGCCGCGCGACTACGCCCGGGTGCTGCGGCTGCGCGAGCAGGCCCTGGCGTCCGGGGCGGACGCCGACACCGCCAACACGATGATCATGGAGTCGCTCCGTGGCTGACCCGTCCGGCTTCCTGAAGTTCCCCCGCCGCACCCCGGAACGGCGGCCGGTGCCGCTGCGGCTGCGCGACTGGGACGAGGTGTACCAGCCGTTCTCCGCACCGGCCACCGCCGAGCAGGCCACCCGGTGCATGGACTGCGGGGTGCCGTTCTGCCACAACGGATGTCCGCTCGGCAACCTGATCCCCGAGTGGAACGAGCTGGTGCGGCTGGGCCGCTGGGACGAGGCGTCCGAGCGGCTGCACGCCACCAACAACTTCCCGGAGTTCACCGGCCGGCTGTGCCCGGCGCCCTGCGAGGGCGCCTGCGTGCTGGGCATCGACGACGAGCCGGTGACGATCAAGCTGATCGAGCAGCAGATCGCCGATCGGGCCATCGCGGCCGGCGGGCTGGCCGCGCGCCCGGCCGCGTTGCGCAGCGGGTGGCAGGTGGCGGTGGTGGGCTCCGGGCCGGCCGGTCTGGCGGCGGCGCAGCAGTTGTGCCGCGCCGGGCATGCGGTGACGGTGTTCGAGCGCGACGGCCGCATCGGCGGGCTGCTGCGCTACGGCATCCCGGAGTACAAGATGGACTCCGCGGTGCTGGACCGCCGGCTCGACCAGCTGTCCGCCGAAGGCGTGCGGTTCATCACGCACTGCTCGGTGGGCACCGACATCACGGCGGAGGAGTTGCGCTCCCGGTTCGACGCCGTGGTGCTGGCCATCGGTGCCACCGTGCCGCGCGACCTGGACCTGCCCGGCCGGCACGCCCAGGGCATCCACCTGGCGATGGACTACCTGGTGCAGGCCAACCTGGCCGTGGAGGGCACCATCGACGCCCCGGCGATCTCCGCCGAGGGCCGCCGGGTGGTGATCATCGGCGGGGGCGACACCGGCGCCGACTGCTACGGCACGGCGCTGCGCCAGGGCGCGATCAGCGTGACCCAGCTGGACATCCGCTCGCAACCCCCGCGCACCCGTCACCCCTCCACCCCGTGGCCGACCTACCCGCTGCTGCTGCGCACCTCCGCGGCGCACGAGGAGGGCGGCGAGCGGGTGTTCGGGGTGAACTCCACGCTGTTCGAGGAGCGGGACGGCGCGGTGAGCGCCATCCACCTGGTGGAGGGCACCCGGGTACCGGGCGGGTTCGTGCCGACCGCGGGCACCGAGACCCGGCTGGAGGCCGACCTGGTGCTGCTGGCCCTCGGCTTCGACGGGCCGGAGACCGGCGGACTGGTGGCCGATCTCGGGGTGGCGGTGAACCGCCGCGGCAACCTCAAGCGGGACGCGCGGTACATGACGTCGGTGCCCGGGGTGTTCGCCGCCGGTGACGCCGGCCGGGGGCAGTCGCTGATCGTGTGGGCGATCGCCGAGGGCCGTTCCGCCGCGGCGGGGGTGGACGCCTACCTGGCCGGAGCGTCGGCGCTGCCCACGGCGCTGGAGCCCACCGCCGTCCCGCTCGCCTGACCCCGAGATCCGCGAGGATCAACTTCCGCCCGCGAGGATCAACTTCTCGATTTCTTGGGCGTTCTGCCCGCTTCAACGCGAAGTTGATCCTCGCAAGAGCGGCGCACGGCACCCCGCGAAGGGCCCTTCGGAATCGTTCAAGACCGGGCCGAGTAGGCTCGCCGTGTGACAGCCCTCACCACCTCCAGGTCCGTGCTGACCGGCGCCGCGGCGTCCCGTGCCGGGCGGCCGGCTCGATGAGGCGGCGCGCCAAGATCGTCTGCACCCTGGGCCCTGCCACCTCTAGCCAGGAGGCGATCACCGAGCTGGTGGCGGCCGGCATGGACGTCGCCCGGATGAACTTCTCGCATGGCGATCACGCCGACCACCGCGCCGTCTACGAGCGGGTGCGGGCGGCCGCACAGCAGGCCGGCCGCCCGGTCGGCATCCTGGCCGATCTGCAGGGCCCGAAGATCCGGCTGGGCCGGTTCGCGGACGGGCCGGTGATGTGGGCCACCGGCGAGCAGGTGGTCATCACGGTGGACGACATCGTCGGCGACCAGAACCGGGTGTCCACCACCTACGGCGGGCTGGCCGCCGACGCCCGGCCCGGCGACCGGCTGCTGATCGACGACGGCAAGGTCGCCCTGGTGGTCGACGAGGTGCGCGGCAACGACGTGCACTGCACGGTCACCGAGGGCGGCGAGGTCTCCAACAACAAGGGCATCTCGCTGCCCGGGATGAACGTGTCGGTGCCGGCGATGAGCGAGAAGGACATCGCCGACCTGAAGTTCGCGCTGGAACTGGGCGTGGACTTCATCGCGCTGTCCTTCGTCCGGTCGGCCGGTGACGTGGAGCTGGTGCGGGCGGTGATGGACGAGGTGGACGCGCCGCGGATCCCCGTCATCGCCAAGCTGGAGAAGCCCGAGGCGGTGGCCAATCTCGAGGCGATCGTGCTGGCCTTCGACGGTGTCATGGTGGCCCGCGGCGACCTGGGCGTGGAACTCCCGCTGGAGCAGGTGCCGCTGGTGCAGAAGCGCACCGTGCAGATCGCCCGGGAGAACGCCAAGCCGGTGATCGTGGCGACCCAGATGCTGGAATCGATGATCGAGCACTCCCGGCCAACCCGGGCCGAGGCCTCCGACGTCGCGAACGCGGTGCTGGACGGCGCCGATGCGGTGATGCTGTCCGGCGAGACCTCGGTGGGCAGATATCCGATCGTCGCGGTGCGCACCATGGCCCGCATCATCGAGGCGGTGGAGAACGAGTCGGTGGAGGCCCCGCCGCTGACCCACGTGCCGCGTACCAAGCGGGGCGTGATCTCCTACGCGGCAAGGGACATCGGCGAGCGGCTGGACGCGGCGGCCCTGGTGGCGTTCACCCAGACCGGCGACACCGTCCGGCGGTTGTCCCGGCTGCACACCCGGCTGCCGCTGCTGGCGTTCACCCCGGTCGACGCCACCAACCGGCAACTGTCCCTGACCTGGGGGGTGCAGAGCTTCGTGGTGCCGGCGGTGGATTCCACCGACGCCATGGTCGGCCAGGTGGACGGCGCCATGCTGCAGATCCCCGGGTTCGGTACCGGCGACACCGTGGTGATCGTGGCCGGCTCGCCGCCGAACACCAGCGGGTCGACCAACCTGATCCGGGTGCACCGGATCGGCGCCGACGACGTTTGAACCGCCGGTGACGGGGCGCCCGGCATCCGCCCGCCCGGCATTCGCCCGCCCGGTGCCGCGCCCCGTGCCGACCCCGGCATCGGCGCCCCGCTAGCGTGGTCGGCGTGCCGGAACTGCAACTGGACTCCGACGGGGTGCCCCGCGGCCAGCGGGTGCTGGACGCCCTGGTGGCCTTGTTGGACCTGGAAACGTTGGACGACAACCTCTTTCGCGGACGATCACCGGATGTGTCGCCGGTGCGGGTGTTCGGCGGGCAGGTCGCCGCGCAGTCGTTGACGGCCGTGGGCCGCACCGTGCCGTCGGACCGCCGGGTGCACTCGCTGCACGGCTATTTCATCCGGCCAGGCGACCCCAAGGTGCCGATAATCTATGAGGTGGACCGCACCCGGGACGGGAAGTCGTTCACCACTCGGCGGGTGGTGGCCGTCCAGCACGGCGTGCCGATCTTCACCATGTCCGCGTCGTTCCACATCTCCGAGCCCGGCGTCGATCACGCCGTGCCCATGCCGGAGGTCCCGGCGCCGGAGGAGTTGCCCGGGTACGCCGAGCGGGTGGCGCCGGTGCGGGAGTACCTGTCGGTGTGGAGCACCATGCCGCGGCCGTTCGACATCCGCTACGTGACCGACCCGCCGTGGGCCACCCGGTCCAGCGGTCCGCGACCCGGCGCGCACACCCAGGTGTGGTTCCGCGCCGACGGCACGCTGCCGGACGACCCGTTGCTGCAGGTGTGCCTGCTGGCCTACCTGTCGGACATGACGCTGCTGAACTCAGTGCTGATCAACCACGGGCTGGCGGCCGGCATCGACCGGCTGCAGATGGCCTCCCTGGACCACGCGATGTGGTTCCACCGGCCGCTCCGGGTGGACGACTGGGTGCTGTACGACACCGAGTCGCCGAGCGCGTCCGGCGCGCGGGGGCTCGGGACCGGGCACTTCTTCGGTGCCGACGGGCGGCTGTTGGCCACGGTGGTGCAGGAGGGTCTGGTCCGGCTGCGCTGACGCCCGAAGGCCGACGCGCTCAGCCGGAGGCGCCCGCCTGCTGGATGGCGGCGTCCGCCCGGGACCGCAGCTCGCCGACCAGCGCATCGATGTGCCGCTCGGCCGTGGTGGGGGAGCCGACCGACACCCGCAGCAGGGTCCGGCCGTCCACCGCGGTGTGCGACAGGTAGGCCGTCCCGGAGTCGTTGACCACGTTCATCAGGCCCGTGGTCGCGCGGTTGTCCCGCTCCACCCCGGCTCCGCTGTGCACGTGCAGGCACACCAGGCCGAGACGCTGGTGGGTGACCCGGAACCGCGGGTCGGCGGCGATCGCCGTGGCGAACCGGTCGGCCAGCGCCACACCCGACCTGATGTGCGCCGCCAGCCCGTCCGCGCCGTAGTGCCGCAGCACGGCCCACAGCTTCAGCGCCCGGAACCGCCTGCCCAGTTGCAGGTGCCAGTCCCGGTAGTCGATCACCGTGCCGGCATCCGACTGCGCGGTGCGCAGGTACTCCGGGGACTGGGTCATCGCCGAGGTCAACGCCGCGCGGTCGGCCACGTACATCGCGTCGCAGTCGAACGTGGTCAGCAACCACTTGTGCGGGTTGGTGACATAGGAGTCGGCGCGATCCAGGCCGGCGTTCAGCATCGCCCGGTGTTCCGGGGCCACCGCGGCGACCCCGGCCCAGGCCGCATCCACGTGCACCCAGGCGCCGTACCGGGCCGCCACCTCGGCGATCTCCGCGGTCGGGTCGATGGCCCCGGTCCCGGTGGTGCCGACCGCGGAGACCACCAGGGCCGGCACCAGCCCGGCGGCGGCGTCGGCCGCCATCGCCTCCGCCAGTGCCGCGACGTCCATCGCTCCGCCGGGGGTGCCGGTGCGGATCAGCCGCAACTGCCGTGACCCGACCCCGGCCACCGTCACCGCCTTCGCCACGCTGGAGTGCGCCTGCTCGGAGCAGTACACGGTGTACCGGCCGTCCAGCCCGTCCACCCGCGCCCGTCCGCCGCTGGCCCGGTGCAGCGCCGCCACCAGGATGGTCAGCACCGCGGTGGAGGCGGTGTCGTTGATCACCCCGCCGCCGAGTCCGGTGGACCGGAACCGTTCCGGCAGGCCCAACAGGGTGGCGAGCCAGTCCAGCGTGCGGGTCTCCACCTCGGTGGCGGCCGGGCTGGTGGCCCACACCATGCCCTGCACGCCCAGGCCCGAGGCCAGCAGGTCGCCCAGGATGGCCGGCCCGGAGGTGTTGGCCGGGAAGTAGGCGAAGAACGACGGATGCTGCCAGTGCGTGATGCCCGGCATGACGATCGAGTCCAAATCGGCCAGCAGCGCGTCGATGCCCTCGCCGCCGGCCGGCGGGTCGGCGGGTAGCGCGGCGGCGATGTCGCCCGGGGTGGCCGGCGATCGCACCGGGAACGACTCGATCCGGGCGTGGTAGTTGGCCAACCAGTCGATCACCGCGTAACCCTGGCGGCGGAACTCCGCCGGGTCCAGGTGTGGTGCCGAGGTGCCGGTGACGGGACGCGCGTGGTTCACCCCGGCACTGTAACCACCCGGTCGGTGCCGGGGGTCAGCCGATCGTCACCCCCTGATCGGCCATCGTCACCCGCAGCAGGAACGCCGCCTCGGGGCCGATCACCCCGTCGGCCAGTTCCACCAGCCGGCCGGCGAACGCCGGGCCGTGCCCGGTGTCGGCGTCCCCGCCCAGGTGATGGGCCAGCTCGTGCAACACCACCAGTTCCCGCAGCGCCCAGGCGGTCCCGCCGTGGTGCAGCGGTAATGCCACCACGGCGCCGTCCCGTTCGTAGTGCGCCCGGGCGGCGCCTCGGCGTTCCCGCACGACCACCGGCTGCGCCGCGGTGTCCGGCCAGCGCTGCCGCACCCAGGCCAGCGCCAGGACCTTGTCCAGGTATGCCTGCACCGAGGGCAGGTCGGCGAAGTGCCGCTCCACCGGCAGCGTGACGTGCGACCCGGCGACCTCTGCCACCGGGAACTCCGCGGACCGGTCCAACAGCCGGGCCACCTGGTTCTCCGCCGCGTACACCGCCGCGCGCTGGGCATCGCGGGCCTCGGTCATCGCCGCCGCCTCCGGATGCCCGTCACCGCTGGGTCCACCACCCGCACGACGGCCCAGCGCCGAGCACCGTCGCGGCCCCAGCATCGTCGCGCCCCGCGCGCCGGGCGCGATGCCGCCGCCTTTGGATGCCCGTCACCGCCC
>DASSTH010000473.1:0-9002 GCA_035708025.1 Nakamurella sp.
TGCGTGGACCGCGCATCACTGGCACAGCATGCCCGGCCGTGTGCGCTATCCGGGTGACCATCGGGGTCGGCGCGCCGCCCGGTCGGCCGGCGCGGCTCAGCTCAGACGAGCCGGCGGTCGGTGGCCCAGCGGGAGAGCGCGTACCGGTTGGACATCTGCGTCTTGCGCAGCACGCTGGACACGTGGGTCTCCACGGTCTTGATGGAGATGAACAGTTCGGAGGCGATCTCCTTGTAGGCGTAGCCGCGGGCCAGCAGCTTGAGCACCTCGCGCTCTCGCGGGGACAGCAGGTCCAGCTCGGGGTCGGACACCGGCGCCGTGCCCGGGCGGTCGGAGAAGGCGTCCAGTACGAACCCGGCGAGCCGGGGTGAGAACACCGCGTCACCGGCCGACACCCGGACGATGGCGTCGGCGAGTTCCTGGCCGGAGATGGTCTTGGTGACGTAGCCGCGGGCACCGGCCCGGATCACGTTGATCACGTCCTCGGCGGCGTCCGACACCGACAGCGCCAGGAACACCACGTCGGGCAGCTTCCCGTGCACCTGCTCCAGAACCGCGCGGCCGCCGCCGTCCGGCATGTGCACGTCCAGCAACACCACGTCCGGCGGCTCGCCGGTGATCCGGACGACCGCCTCGTTCACCGACCCGGCTTCGCCGACCACCTCGATCCGCTCGTCACCGAGGGTGGCCAGCTCCGCCTTCACCCCGGCCCGGAACAGCGCGTGGTCGTCCACCAGGAACACCCGGACGGGCCCCGTCATGCCTCACCCCTTCACCTCGGCGGGCCGGACGGCGTCTCCGCGGGCGCCGTCACCGGCATGGTCAGCACCACCTCGGTGCCCTCCCCGGGGGCGGACCGGACCGCGGCGGTGCCGCCGTGCCTGTCCATCCTGCCCCGGATGGACTGCGCCAGGCCACGCCGATCGGGATCGACCGCGCCCGGATCGAATCCGCGACCGCGGTCCCGCACGAACACCGACGCGGTCCCGTTCTCCACCTCGGCGTACACGCTGACCTCACCGACTCCGGCGTGCTTGGCAGCGTTGACCATGGCCTCCCGGGCGGCGGCCACCAGCGCCGCGAGGTGCGGGTCCATCGGCGCGTCGCCGACCACCACGGGGGCCACCGAGATCGCGTAGGTGTCCTCGATCTCCCCGGCGGCGGTGGCCAGTGCCGCGGCGAAGGTGGCGCCGGGGTCCGCCTGGCCGGCCGCGGTTGACGACGTGGTCCCGCCGCCGGCCGAGGCATAACCCGCCGGCCCGTACAACCAGGTGCGCAGCTCGCGTTCCTGGCTGCGCGCCAGTCGTTGCACCTCGCGCGCGTCACCGGGTTTGCGCTGGATGAGCGCGAGCGTCTGCAGCACCGAGTCGTGCAGGTGTGCGGCGATCTCCGCCCGTTCCCGTTCGCGGATGCGTTCCCGGCGCTCGTCCCCGAGGTCGCGTACCAGCCGGATCCACCACGGCACGGTGATCACCGCGACACCCACCAGGGTCAGCAGCACGGCGATCAGCGCGGACCGGGCGGCGGCGAAGTCCAGTTGGCCCATGGCGAACACCGACAGCCCGCCGATCACCAGCACCGCGCCGCCGATCACCCGCCAGAGTGCCGCGCGGGACGGCCCGACGATGCCGGCAGCGGTGCGCCGCCAGCGCGCCCGCCGGGAGTCGTCGGCCTCCCGCCAGATGAAGCCGGCGCCCACCGCCACCACGCCGAGCGGTCCGATCAGCCACCCGATCCACCGCCCGATGCCCAGCGAGGTCGCGACGATCAGCAGCGCGACGCCGATGGCGGCGATGCCGATCGCCTGCCGGCGCTCGGCGGGGGTGGCGGGGACAGGCTTGCTGGTGCCCGGTCGTCCCTGCGGCACGAAGATCCACAGCAGGGCGTAGGCGACGACGCCCGCTCCGGCCAGCACGGCGGTGACGGCGAAGGCGATGCGGACCCAGGCGACCTTGACGCCCAGGTGCGCCGAGATGCCGGCGGCCACCCCCGCGACCACGCCGTGATCGGAGGAGCGGGTCAGCCGCGGGATGCCGTCGGGGGTCAGCGGCACGCCGGGGGGTGGGGGTGGGCGCTGAGCACGCGGCGGGGCGGGCGGCGGTTGTTCGCCCGGAGCCGGGGCCGAAGATGGCGGCGGCTGTGCGCCCGGGGCCGAGGCCGGTGGCGGCTGTGCGCCCGGGCTCGAAGGGGCTGCAGGTGGAGGCGCGGAGCCCGGAGCAGCGGCCGCTGGGGTCGGCTCAGCACGCCGCTCAGGCGGCGGCGTCCGATCGGGCTGCGGCGAACTCACCCCACCAGGGTCACACGCGAGCGCAGGCAGGCGCGTCAGGGTTCCCCCTGGAAGCACAAACCGGGGGACTCCCCGATGGTGCGGGGCGGTCGCACCGGGCACGGTGGTGTCATGACGTACAACACCCAGCAGCGGCCGTCTCCCACCGGACACCGCTCCTTCCTGCCCTGGCGCTCGCGCGGCGACAAGAAGATCGCCGGTGTGGCCGGTGGCCTCGGTCGCGCGTTCGGCATCGACCCGGTGCTGTTCCGGGTCGCCTTCGTGGTCCTGGCGATCTTCGGCGGCGCCGGTGTGCTGCTGTATGCGCTCGGCTGGCTGCTGATGCCGGCGGACGGTGACGAGGTGTCGGCGATCGAAGCGCTGGCCGGCCGGGGCCGCTCCTCGGTGTCGACCGCTCTGACCGTCGTGCTGATCATCGTGGCGCTGTCCAGCGTGGGGTCGCTGTTCTCCTGGGGCATCCCGTTCTGGCCGGTGGTGATCGCCGCTGTCATCGTGTTCGCGTTGGCGCGGCACGGCCGGATGAACTCCTGCGGCCGGGGCCGGCCGGTGGACTGGAACCAGCGGGCGAACGAGTTCGCCGACCGGATCTCCAGCCAGGCCGCCGCCTGGGGCGAGCGGGCCGGCCAGTGGGGTTCGCAGTGGAGCGCCCGGCGCGGTAGCGAGCATGCCGGGGGCTGGGGCGGTTCCCGCTCCGCCGGTCCGTGGGGTCCGCAGTCCTCCCCGTTCGAGCGCCCCGCGTTCTGGGATAGCGACGGCCCGTCGCCGTCGCGCGGCCCGGAGGCCCCCGATCGCGTCGACGAGCCGGCCGGCGGCTGGGCGGCACCCCGAGCCGCAAGCGGGTGGGCCGCCCCGAATCCGGGCAGTCGGGCTACCGGTCCGGCCGCTCCGGACGCCCCTGGAGCCTGGGCGGCGCAGGAGGACGCGGACACCCGTGCGGCGACCGCGGGCCGCACCGAGGCCGGGCAGGAGCATCCGGAAGCGCAGGCCACCCGGGCCCCGTCACCGGAGGAGATGCTGGCCCGTGAGCGGCGCACCCCGCCCGCCTGGGACCCGCTGGGAGTGGCCCCGTTCGCCTGGGATCTTCCCGACCCCGAGCCGGTCGCCGAGCAGGCACCCGACCGGCCGGCACCTCGCCGGAGCGGGCTGGGCCGGCTGTTCCTCGGCCTGGCCCTGATGGCCGGCGGACTGGCCGCCGGTGGGGTGTTCGCCGGCTGGTGGACCATGAGCTGGGCCGCGGTCGCCGCGATCACGTTGGCCGTCATCGGCTTCGGGGTGCTGGTCACCTCGCTGCGCGGCTCCGGCGGCCGGTCGCTGATCGGGCCCGGCATCTTCCTGTCGCTGGTGACACTCGCCCTCACCGTCACCGGTATCAGCGGGACCACCGGATACGGCCAGCAGACGTGGACCGTCACCGACGCCGACCAGATCCAGAGTTCCTACCTGTGGAACGCGGGGCAGGCCACCCTGGACCTGTCCGGCCTGACCGTCGACAAGGGCGAGACCGTCGCCACCGAACTGACCGTCAACGGCGGCCAGGCGACCGTCATCGTGCCGAAGGGCGTGACCGTCGAGGCGACGTGCAGCACCGACGTCGGTGACGTGACATGCCTGGGTGTCGACCGGAACGGTGTGCGGCCGCAGGCCACCGGCCACCAGGACGGGGACGCCGACTCGGGGACCCTGGTGATCGAGGTGCACGGCAAGGCCGGCCAGGTGGAGGTGATCAGCCGTGGCTGAACGGAACGGAACCCGTAGGCACGCCGACCTTTTCGGCATCGTGATGGCGCTGCTGTTCCTGGGCGTCGCATCGGTTGGCTTCGCCGGCAACACCTGGTGGCTGCTGTCCGGAAACTGGAAGTGGATGGCGGCCGGGGTGGTGGCGCTGGTGGGCCTGGCGATGGTCGCCAGCTCGCTACCGCGGCGGCACCGGTCCGGCCCCGACTGAGGCCAGGCGGTGCCGCGTTGCGGACCCGCACCCCTGCTGCCCGGACGCTTCCCGCGCCCGGGCAGCATGCTTTCGCTCAGCGAAACGTCGGTGCGGCAGACCGGGTGACGGGGTCCTCCGCTCGAGGGATCCCGGGCACGTCTTCGCGCGGGTAGCCTCACCGCCAGCGCCCCGTCACCCGTCCGGCCGGACGCGGTGCTCCGGAGTCCGAGCCGGAGGTGTTCTGCATGCGCGCACCACGTTTCGTCGCCCTCGCCACCGCAGTGGCCGGTGCCCTGATCGCCACCCTGGTGGCGGTCCCCGCCGCGGACGCGGCACCGGCCGCACCCGACTGGGCCGGTCTGCGTGCGCAGCCGGCCTACTACCTCTCGCTGGGCGATTCGCTGGCCTTCGGCTACTCCGATGCCAACTACGCGAAGTTCCAGTCCGACGGCGATCCCGCCGATTTCCACGGCTACACCGAGGATCTGTCCGCCGCGTGGGGTGTTCCTGCGGTCAACCTGTCGTGTCCCGGCGAGACGACGACCTCGATGATCACCACGCCGTGCAGCCTTCCCGCAGCACCCGCACCCCAACTCACCGAGGCGGTCGGCTACCTCTCGTCACACCACCTCGCGTTCCGGCGCGGGATCATCACCGTGTCGATCGGTTCCGACGACGTCCTGCCCATCGCCAGGCAGTGTGTCACGGACCTCCGGTGTCCGGCACTGCAGCCGGCTCTGAAGACCCTGCGCGGCAACCTGGCGACCATCCTGGGGTCGCTGCGCCGGGCCGCACCGTTCGCCACCATCGTGGTGCTGGCGCCCTACAACCCGTACGGGTTCGCCGATCCCATCAGCAACCTGTTGGCGATCCAGCTGGACCTGAGCATCGCAGCCGTCTCGGTGCTGCACCTCGATCGGGTTGCGGACGGGTTCAGTCCCAACAATATCAGCCTGGCCGCCCAGCATTGCTCGCTCATCTACTTCGGGTGCAGCCAATACGGCCCGTTCGCCAGCGACATCCACCCGACCCAGGCGGGCTACGCGGTGCTCGCCCAAGCTTTCGAGAAGGCCGTTCGATAGCCCCAGAACGCGCGCCTACCATGCACGCATGACGCGCACCGACACGGCCTCCCGCACCGTCGCGGCCGCACCGGACCGGGTCTTCGCGGCTCTGGTCGACCCGGACGCGCTGGTCCAATGGCTGCCGCCGGCGGGGATGTCCGGCCGGTTCGAGACCTACGACTTCCGCCCCGGCGGGTCGTACCGGATGGTATTGACCTACCTGGATCCGAATGCGGCGCAGGGAAAGTCGACCGCCGACTCGGATGTGGTGCAGGCACGATTCGTGGAGATCGTGGACGGCCGGCGGATCGTCCAGGCGGTCGACTTCGTCTCCGACGACCCGGCGTTCACCGGCACCATGACGGCGACCTGGGAGATCACCGCCGAGGGCACCGGGACACGCGTGACGATCCGCGCCGAGGGCGTCCCCGACGGCATCTCGGCGGCCGACCACGCCGCCGGGCTGGAGTCGTCCCTGGCCAACCTAGCCGCGTACCTCGAGCGCTAACCGGCGAGGATCAACTTCCCCCGGCGAGGATCAACTTCACGATTCTGCGCCGGATTTGCCGGCATAGACCTCAAGTTGATCCTCGCGAACGCGAGTCGGTAGCAGGTCGATCCCAAATGCGGAAGTGTCGCGAGACCCTGGGACCAGGCTGTGCATCCCATGCGTCAATCCGAGGCACCGTTCTGACGCTTGATCGGCAGCCAGGTCGCCAGGGAGCGACCTAGCGAACCAACCATCCTTCGGCCCATCACACAGAGGGTCTTTTCCCAAGGGTGTCCGAACGTCCCCTCCGACAGGTCAGGTGTCAGGAAGGCGTAGTAGTCCCCGTCCGGGTAGACGGGAACCTTCCACTCGGCCTGCCCGGTCAACGCCTGGTGCCCCGGGAAGAATCGGTACGCCGGGTGCTGCCAGTCGAGCACGACCATCTCGTCCACGTCGGCGAGCGCCCAGACGAAGCACCGCAATGCTTCGGCGTTGATGGCGTCGTATGCAGCGCCGTGCCTGGGACCGTCCGGAATGGCCGACAGATCGAACGTCACCGAAGGTGCGGGCTCGTGGATCGCTGGCCAGGAGTCGGAGGACACCCCTGCTCGGAATCCGAATGCCGCGTCGAAGCGGTCCCACAGCCGGTGGTACTGCTCAGCCGAGAGCTCCAGCCAGGGGTCAGGCGGAGACACCGGGAACCGTTCGCTCACGACACATGACCCTAGGTGCGATCATCGTTTCGACGTCAACGCCACGCAAGCGACCACACGACGCAAGAATCTGCGGCGTCGAGCAGCTCTCCCTACTCCCATTCAATGGTGCCCGGCGGTTTGCTCGTCACGTCCAGCACCACGCGGTTGATCTCGCGCACCTCGCCGGTGATCCGGTTGGAGATCCGCGCCAGCAGACCGTAGTCCAGCCGTGCCCAGTCGGCGGTCATTGCGTCCTCGCTCGTCACCGGGCGGAGCACCACCGGGTGGCCGTAGCTGCGCCCGTCGCCCTGCACGCCGACCGACCGGACATCGGCCAGCAGCACCACCGGGCACTGCCAGATCTGGCCGTCCACGCCGGCTGCGGTCATCTCCTCGCGCACGATCGCGTCCGCCGCCCGCAGGATCTCCAGCCGCTCCCGCGTCACCTCGCCGATCACCCGGATTCCCAGGCCCGGCCCGGGGAATGGGTGCCGCTGCACGATCGCGCTGGGCAGGCCGAGTTCGGTGCCCAGCAGCCGCACCTCGTCCTTGAACAGCGTGCGCAGCGGTTCGACCAACTCGAATTCCAAGTCTTCCGGAAGCCCCCCGACGTTGTGGTGCGACTTGATGGTCGCCGTCCCGGTACCGCCACCGGACTCGACCACGTCCGGATACAGCGTGCCCTGCACCAGGAATCGCACCGGCTGGCCCTGCGACGACGACTCCGCCACCAGGTCGGCGGCGGCGCCCTCGAACGTCCGGATGAACTCCCGGCCGATGATCTTGCGCTTGGCCTCCGGGTCCGTCACGCCGGCCAGCGCATCCAAGAAGGTGTCCGCGGCGTCCACGGTGACCAGCCGGATCCCGGTCGCCGCCACATAGTCGCGCTGCACCTGCTCTCGCTCGCCCGCCCGCAGCAGCCCGTGATCGACGAAGACGCAGGTGAGCTGGTCCCCCACCGCCCGGTGCACGATGGCCGCCGCCACCGCGGAGTCCACGCCCCCGGACAGTGCGCAGATCACCCGGGCGTCCCCGACCCGCGAACGCACCGACTCGACCTGCTCGGACAAGATGTTGGCCGGCGTCCAGTCCGGTGTCAGATCGGCGATCTGGTGCAGAAAGCGCTCCAGGATCTGCTGTCCGTGCTCGGTGTGCAGCACCTCCGGGTGGAACTGCACGCCGGCCCACCGCCGATCCCGGTTCTCGAAAGCCGCGATCGGGGTGTCCGCCGTGGCGGCGGTGACGGTGAAGCCGTCGGGAGCCGCAGCGACGGCGTCACCATGGCTCATCCACACCGTGAACCTGTCCGGCAGCCCCGCCAACAACGTGCTATCGCCCGCATCCACGGACAGGTCGGTGGCTCCGTACTCGCCCCGTCCCGTCCGGTCCACCCGCCCGCCCAGCGCCGCGGCCATCGCCTGGAACCCGTAGCAGATCCCGAACACCGGGACATCCGCCTGGAACAGGGTGGCGTCGACACCCGGGGCGCCCGGGCTGTACACGCTGGCCGGACCGCCGGACAGGATGATCGCGGCGGGATCCTTGGCCAGCATCTCGGACACCGGCATGGACGACGGCACGATCTCGGAGTACAGATGCGCCTCGCGCACCCGCCGCGCGATCAACTGGGCGTACTGGGCCCCGAAGTCGACCACCAGGACCGGGCGGTGCTGGGTCGTTGACGGCTGCTCGGGCACAGTGCCACTCCTTCGCGATGACGGTGCGCCCAGGCCGGTCCCGGCGCACGTTCCTCCGCGCGGCGGGACCAGCCCGCTGCACGGTCGTGCGCCGACCGGTCCCTCCCTGGGCTTTTGTCCCGGAGGTGTTCACCCCGCCGGAGCGGATCGTGGCGCTCGGTCGCGGCCCGCACCGTGGTGCGGCGGAACCCTAGCCACCGTCGTCGGTCAGCTACCCGGAGTCTAGGCCACCGGCCTCGCCGTACCCTGGCGCGGTGACCGTGCTGATCGATCCGCCGCGCTGGCCGGCGCACGGTCGGCTGTATTCGCACCTGGTCAGCGACACGAGCTTCGCCGAACTGCACGAGTTCGCGGCGGCGCAGGGCCTGCCGGAGCGCGCATTCGACCGGGACCACTATGACGTGCCCGCGGACCGGTACCCGAGCCTGGTGGCGGCGGGCGCGTTACCGGTGGAGTCCCGGGAGTTGCTGGCCCGGCTCATCGGCGCCGGATTGCGCCGCCGCAAGCTGCGCGGCATGGTGAATTGATGCGCCTTCGTCCCGCAACGCTGATCGTGGTGATCGCGGCGGCGGTGGTGGTGGTAGCGCTGTCCGGCCTCACACCGATCCCGCCGCCCCACCCGAGTCCCTCGCCCTCCACAGAGGTCGCCTCCTTCACCTGTTGCCGGCAGGCCGATGTCGACACCGTTCGGCACCCCGGCGAGACCTTCGCCATCCATTGGATCCGGGTCACGCAACGGGTGCCCGCCGACCGGACGCCGGCCAGCTACGAACTCCACGCCGCCCTGTCCGGTGCCTACCCCAGCGTGTCCGACCTCAAGGCGAGCGTGGCCGCTTCCTCGC
>DASSTH010000474.1:0-13836 GCA_035708025.1 Nakamurella sp.
CGCCGGCCGGCGCGGCGCCCGGGATCCGGGCCGTCCGGAGGATCCGATGCACAGTCTTCGGGCGAGCGGACCGGGCGAGGCCGCGGTGGCCGCACGACGGATACGCCCACGACCGGACGGCCTTCCCGAGAACGACGTCCCGACAACACAACCCGGCGGTCGGAATCCTTCGACGGGGCGGAACGGAGGGGCCGCACCGGTCGCCAGACCGAACAGTCAGGACCCTGGAGTGGCCGGCGAGAGCCGGAGCGCGGCGCTCCTAGGGAAGGCCGGGTTTCTGGGTCTTGGAGCGACCGTCCACGGCGGGAGGGCCGCGCCGAGTCGGACGGCCGGGGTTCTGCGGCCTGGAACGACCGTCGACAGCGGGAGGGCCGCGCCGAGTCGGACCGCCCGGGTTCGGGGTCCTGGCCCGCCCGGCGAGAGCGAGAGGGCGGCGCTCCTCGGGAGGGCCGGGGTTCTCGGTCCTGGAGCGACGGTCAGCAGCGGGAGGGCCGCGCCGAGTCGGAAAGCCGGCGGCCCGGGTCGTGGAGTGCGCGCCCGGAACGCGGCGACCGACGGACCGGCTCCTCGGGTGGACAGTGGGAGCGTGGCCGTTCCGGCACGGAGTCCGGCTCCGACCGCCGGGGCAGGCCGACTGGACCGGCCGCTGCCCGGCGGGCCACGGCGGGGTCAGCTGAGACCCGCCGTCCGACCACGGACCAACGACCCCCGGCGCCGCGACGTGAGCGTCCCAGCGGATCCCGGGTCCGGCAAGAGGATCTCGACCGTACCTGGCCGGACATTCCCGACTGGGTGGACCGGCGGGAGCTCGGCTCCGAGGTGCTGGCCGACCTTCGCGGCCTCAGCAAGCAGGGCGCCGAGTTCGTGGCCGGTCACCTGACCGCGGCCGCCGCATTGGCCGACGAGGAGCCCGAGTTGGCCTGGCACCATGCCCGGGCGGCCAGGTCACAGGGTGGCCGGATCGCCGTGGTCAGGGAGACGGTGGGCCTGGTCGCCTACCGGGCCGGCGAATGGGCGGAGGCGATCGCCGAGCTGCGGGCGGCCCGTCGGATGGCCGGCGGACCCGGACAGCTGGCCGTGATGGCGGACGCGGAGCGGGCCCTCGGGCATCCCGAACGGGCCATCGAGTTGTCCAGGGCCCCGGAGGCGGCGCAGCTGGACGCGGCGTCGGCCGCCGAACTGCAGATCGTGACCGCGGGCGCCCGGGTGGACCTGGGCCAGCAGGATGCCGCCCTGATCGCCCTGCAGTCGGCCGTCCGGGAGGTGGATCCGCACGCCTCGTTCGCGTTCCGCCTCTATTACGCGTATGCGGGACTGCTGGAGGGCGCCGGCCGGCGCGAGGAGGCGCTGCAGTGGTTCGTGCGCGCCGCCGACGCCGACGCGGAGGAGGAGTCGGACGCGCCGGAGCGCGTGCAGGCCCTCACCGAGGTGGAGCAGTGACGGACAGTCCCAGCCTGGCCGAGCAGTACGACGCGCTGCTGGTCGATCTGGATGGCACCCTGCTGCTGGCCGGACAGGTCATCGACCACGCCGCCGAGTCGGTGCAGGGCGCCCGGCAGCTGGGCGCGCGGGTGCTGGTGGTCACCAACAACGCCTCCAGATCGCCGGGGCTGGTGGCCGAGCGGCTGACCGCACGGGGCATTCCGATGACCGCCGACGATGTGGTCAGCTCGCCGCAGGCGGCCGCCGCCATGCTGGCGGCGACCCACCGGGCCGGTGACGCGGTGCTCGTGGTCGGCGCCGACGCACTGGCCGACGCGGTGGCCGGCGCTGGCCTGCAACCGGTGCGGTCCGCCGACGAGCGACCGGTCGCGGTGGTGCAGGGCTACAGCCCGGACATCGGGTGGCGCGACCTGGCCGAGGCCTGCATCGCGCTGCGAGCCGGGGTGGACTGGGTGGCGACCAACATGGACAGCACGCTGCCCACCGACCGTGGGCTGCTGCCCGGGAACGGCTCCCTGGTGCAGGCGCTGGTCACCGCGACGGGGCGCCAACCACGGGTGGCCGGCAAGCCCGCCCGGCCGCTGCTGGATGCGGCCGCGCAGCGTGCCGGGGCGCAGCGTCCCCTGGTGGTGGGAGACCGGTTGGACACCGACATCGCCGCCGCGGTCAGCGCCGGCATGCCGAGCCTATTCGTGCTGTCCGGGGTGAGCACCGCGGCCGATCTGCTGCGCGCGCCCGCCGAGCAGCGGCCCAGCCTGGTCAGCACCGACCTGCGCGGCCTGCTCGACCCGGCGGAGTGCGCGCCGCTGTCCGACGACCTCGTCACCGCTGACCCGCGGTCGCCCGATGGGGCTCCGGGATGGCGGGTGACGCAGTCCGGGCAGCGACTCGAGCTGTTCGGAGACGAGAACGCCGCCGGCCCCCCGGTCGCGGCACTGGCCGCGCTGGCCCGGAGCGCCTGGCGCACCGGCGTCGTCGAGGTGCGGGCCGCCGATCGGCACGCGGCGCAGGCGCTGAAGGCGCTGTCCCTGGACTGATCGGCACCGCGGCCGCTGCGCCAGGCGTCCGCGAGCCGGTCGGCGACCGCGGCGCGCACGATGGCCCGCGCTCGCTGGGCTACCGTGGATCCGGCGCCGCCGGCACCTCCGGGCGCTCCTACTCGCACCAGCACCGACAGGAGGGCGGTCATGACCGAGACACCGGCCGACAACCACCCCGACCCGCTGCAGCCGGTGCTGGCCGACCTCGAACTCATTGAGCAGACCGACCTGCCCGGCCAGGTGGAGATTTACGAGCGCATGCACGCCGCGCTCGCCAGCGCGTTGGCGACCACCGTCGACCAGCCCGGGGTGGCCGGCGGGAGCCGGTGACGTGCGGCGCGCCCGGCTGGATGCCGAACTCGTCCGGCGCGGGCTGGCGCGTTCCCGCGAACACGCGGCCCAGCTGATCGCCGAGGCGCGCGTCACCGTGTCCGGTCAGCTGGCGACCAAGTCCGCCACCGCGGTCGACCCGGCCGCGCCGGTGCTGGTCAAGGATCTGGACGACGATGCGCACTGGGCGTCGCGCGGCGCACACAAGCTGATCGGCGCGCTGGACGCCCTCGCCGTGCCGGTGACCGGCCGGCGAGCGCTGGATGCCGGTGCCTCCACCGGCGGGTTCACCGATGTGCTGCTGCACCGCGGGGCCAGCCGGGTGGTGGCCGCGGATGTCGGTTACGGGCAACTGGTGTGGCGGCTGCGCACCGACGAGCGGGTGCACGTGCTGGACCGCACCAACGTGCGCACCCTCGCACCCGAGCAGATCGGCGGGGTGGTGGACCTGGTGGTCGCCGACCTGTCCTTCATCTCGCTGGCCCTGGTGCTGCCGGCACTGGTGTCCTGCACAGCTCCCGGCGCAGACCTGCTGCCCATGGTCAAGCCGCAGTTCGAGGTCGGCAGGGAGCGGCTGGGTTCCGGCGGGGTGGTGCGGGACCCGGCGCTGCGGGCGGACGCGGTGCGGGGCGTCGCGCAGGCCGCCGGGCGGCTCGGATGGGGGGTGGCCGGCGCGGTCGCGTCACCGCTGCCGGGGCCGAGCGGCAACGTGGAGTACTTCCTGCACCTGCGGTCCGACACCCCGGTGGACGCGACGGCGGCCGCGGCGCTGATCGACCAGGCGGTCCGGGAGGGACCACAGTGACCGAACTCGGTGACCCAACGGCACCCCCCGGAGAGCGCACGGTACTGCTGGTGGCGCACACCGGCCGACCGGACATCGTGTCGGTCGCCGCGCACATCCGCGGGCGTCTCGAGACCGCCGGGATCCGGCTGGTAGCGCTGGACCCCGAAGCGGCGGAGCTGGGCATGCCGGAGATGGGTGTGCCGGACTCCGGTCCGGACATGCCGGCCGACGGTCCGGAGACCCCGGCGGACCGGCGTCCCGAGGTCGTGGAACTCGTTCTCACCCTGGGCGGCGACGGCACCCTGTTGCGCGGCGCCGAGGAGGCCCGCGCCCAGCAGGCACCGGTGCTGGGCATCAATCTGGGCCGGGTCGGCTTCCTCACCGAGACCGACGCCGACCACTTGGAGGCCGCGCTGGACGCGGTCGTCTCCCGGAACTACCGGATCAGCGAGCGGATGACGGTCGACGTCAGCGTGGTGCACGAAGGCCGGCAGGTCGCCACCGGGTGGGCGCTGAACGAGGTCAGCGTGGAGAAGGCCACCCGGGAGCGGATCCTGGACGTGGTGGTCGAGGTGGACGGCCGCGGGGTGTCCGCGTTCGGCTGCGACGGCGTGCTGTGCGCCACCCCCACCGGGTCCACCGCCTACGCGTTCTCGGCCGGCGGGCCGATCATCTGGCCGGGGGTCGCCGCGCTGTTGGTGATGCCGTCCAACGCCCACGCCCTGTTCGCCCGCCCGCTGGTGGTCGGCGCGGACTCCATCGTCAGCCTGCATCTGGACCCGCAGGGTCACGAGGCGGTGCTGGCCTGCGACGGCCGGCGCAGCGTGGAGATCCCACCGGGCGCCCGGGTGCACATGCGGGCCGGCGCCATCCCGGTCCGGCTGGTGCGGCTGACCGACGAACCGTTCACCGATCGGCTGGTGCGCAAGTTCTCCCTCCCGGTGCACGGCTGGCGCGACCGCCGACACTGACCCACCGCACACCCCTGCCGTTGCGTCCTGCAGGCTGCGCGTCATAACACGCGCTCTGCAGGACGCACCGAGGACGGAGGCGGGGGCGGGCGCGATAGCGTGACGCCCGTGCTGGCTGAGCTGCGCATCACCGGGCTGGGCGTCATCGAGGACGCCCTGGTCGAGCCCGACCCGGCGTTCACCGTCGTGACCGGCGAGACCGGGGCGGGCAAGACGATGATCGTCACCGCGCTCGGGCTGATCTGCGGCGGCCGGGCGGACTCCGACCGGGTCCGGACCGGTGCCCGGCGGGCGGTGGTGGAGGCGCGCTTCGCCCCGGGCGGCGCCGCCGGCCGGGACAACGACACCTTCCTGTCCGACACCGCGGAGGCGATCGGCGGCGACACCGACGACGACGGCTCGCTGCTCGCCGTCCGGTCGGTGTCCGCGGACGGCCGGTCCCGGGCGCACATCGGCGGCCGCGCCGCACCGGTCGCCACCCTGGCCGGGCTGACCGAGCCGTTGGTGACGGTGCACGGCCAGTCCGAGGCGATGTCGCTGCTGCGGCCGGCCAGCCAGCGCGCCGTGCTGGACCGGTTCGCCGGGGTGCAGCCACAGCTGGAGCGGTACCGGCAGCTGCGGGACGACTGGCTGGCCGTGCTGGACGAGATCGCCGACCGCACCGGCCGGGCCCGCGAGCGGGCCCAGCGCGAGCAGCTGCTACGGATGGGGCTGGCGGAGATCGACAAGGCCGACCTGCAGCCCGGCGAGGACGTCGCGCTGGCCGCCGAGGTCCGCCGGCTGGACGACGTGGACGCGCTGCGCACCGTCACCGAGGGCGCGCTGGCCGCGCTGGTCGGATCCGACGCGGGAGCGGGCGGTGACGAACCCTCCGCGGCCGGCCTGGTGCAGGCCGCGACCCGGCTGCTGGAGTCCGCCTCCGACCCGGAGCTGTCCGCCCGGCTCGGCGATCTGCGCAGCGCCGGGGCGGTGATCTCCGACGTGGCCGGCGACCTGGCGGGCTACCTGGGCGGACTGGACGCCGATCCCGACCGGCTGGCCGCGCTGTTGGAGCGGCAGGCGCTGCTGCGCGGGCTGGTCCGCCGGTACGGGGAGGACGTGGACGCGGTGCTGGCCTGGGCCGATCAGGCCAGGGCCGAGCTGACGACGCTGGACAGTTCGGAGGAGGCGCTGGCCGGGCTGCGGGCCAGGCGGGACGAACTGGCCGCCGCGGTCGCCGAGGCCGCGGCGGAGCTGACCCGGCGGCGTGCCGAGGCGGCCGACCGGCTGGGCGGCGCCGCCACCGCCGAGCTGGCGCACCTGGCGATGGGCAAGGCCGCGCTGCGGGTGGCGGTCACCCCGCGAACCGCGTCGGCGGATGCCCGGGACGCGTTGCCGGTCGGCGGGCGCCACCTGGCGGCCGGCCCGGACGGCGTGGACCAGGTGGAGATCCTGCTGACCGCGCATCCCGGTGCTCCCGAGCTGCCGGTTGCCCGCGGCGCCTCCGGCGGCGAGCTGTCCCGGGTGATGCTGGCGCTGGAGGTGGTGCTGGCCGGCGCGGATCCGGTGGCCACCCTGGTGTTCGACGAGGTGGACGCCGGGGTCGGCGGCCGGGCCGCCACCGAGATCGGGCGGAAGCTGGCCGCACTGGCCCGCAACCACCAGGTGATCGTGGTGACGCACCTGGCCCAGGTGGCCGCCTTCGCCGACCGGCACTTCGTGGTGGACGCCGATGCCGACGGCACGGTCGGTGCCTCGGCCGTCCGCCGGGTGGAGGGCCCCGACCGGACGGCCGAACTGGCCCGCATGCTGGGCGGCACCGACGGTCAGGTGGCCCGGGCGCACGCCGACGACCTGCTGGCCGCGGCCCGGAACGGCGCCTCGACCGGCCGGCGACGCTCCCGCCGCTGATCCGTCACCGTTGCCCACGGTGACGAGCCGAGCGGCGCGCGGCGAGACCGGCGGGAGGCGGAGAAGGTGACGCGCCGTGGCCGCCTCCCCATGATCACGTCGTTCACCTGGGACTATCGAAACCATGAAACTCTTGTCACGCCAGTCCCATGCGTTGCCTGGAGTCACAGGAGTGGCCCGGGTCTCGCGCAGCACGGATGCCTTGCTCGGCCGGGTCGGGCACGGCGACGTGGTGATCCTGGACCAGATAGACATCGACCGCGCCACCGCCGACGCGCTGGTCCAGGCGGGCGTGACGGCGGTGGTCAACGCGTCACCCTCGGTGTCCGGCCGCTACCCGAACCTCGGCCCGGAGATCCTGCTGGCCGGCGGGGTGACGCTGATCGACAGCGTCGGCGACTCGGTGTTCGGCCGGGTCAAGGACGGCGCCAAGGTCCGGTTGCACGACGGCGGGCTGTATCTGGGCGAGCAGCAGATCGCCTCGGGGACCGAGCAGACCCCGGAATCCATCGCCGACCTGCTGATCGAGGCCAAGGCGGGGATGGCGGCCCAGTTGGAGGCGTTCGCCGCCAACGCCATCGAGTACATGAAGCGCGAGCGCACGCTGCTGCTGGACGGGGTGGGCATCCCGGAGGTGGCCACCCGGCTGGCCGGCCGGCACGTGCTGGTGGTGGCGGCATCGGCCGACACCGCCGCGGAGTTGAAGAGCTTGCGCAAGTACATCTCCGACTACAACCCGGTGCTGATCGGGGTGGACGCCGGCGCCGACGCCCTGGTGACCGCCGGGTACAAGCCCAAGCTGATCGTCGGCAACCCGGATCGGATCGGCACCGGCACGCTGCGCGGCGGCGCCGAGGTGGTGATCCCGGCCGACATCGACGGCCACGCACCCGGTCTGGAACGGCTGCAGGACCTCGGGCTGGGCGCGGTGACGTTCCCGGCGACCGGCACCAGCGAGGACCTCACCCTGCTGCTGGCCGACGCCAAGGACGCGGCGCTGATCGTCACCGTCGGCATGCACACCACGCTGACCGAACTGCTGGACCGCGGCCGCGGATCGGCCGCCTCCACGTTCCTGATCCGCATGCGGGTGGCCAACAAGATCGTCGAGGCGCCCGCGGTGGCGCGGCTGTACAAGGCCCGCATCTCCTGGTGGGTGGTGATGCTGCTGGTGATCGCGGCGGTGGCGGCGATCGTGGCGGCGCTGCTGGTCTCGGATGTGTCGGGTACCTACAGCGACCTGATCGTGCAGTGGTGGAACGACGCGGTCGCCTGGGTGAAGGGGCTGTTCTAGATGATCTCCATGCGCTATCACATCGTCTCGCTGGCGGCGATCTTCCTGGCGCTGGCGCTGGGCATCGTGCTGGGCGCCACCAAGATCAACTCGCCGCTGCTGGCCGGGCTGCAGAGCGACAAGACCGACCTGTCGACCCAGCGGGACGAACTGGCGCAGCAGAACGAGAACCTGCAGAACCAGGTCAGCGCGGACGCCCGGTTCGCCGGCGCGATCGCCCCGCTGGCGGTACGCGGCACGCTGCCCGGTGCCCAGGTCGTGCTGATCACCACCGACACTGCCGACCCGGCGGACCGGGACGCCGTGCTGTCCCTGCTGTCCCGGGCCGGCGCCACCGTCACCGCCCAGATCCAGGTGACCAGCGACTTCTCCGACCCGGCCCGGGCCGAGCAGCTGCGCCAGCTGTCCGTGCAGAACCTGCCCACCGGCTCCACGCTGCCCGAGGTGTCCCAGGCCGGCGCCATCGCCGGGGGGCTGCTGGCCGACCTGCTGCTGACCGACAAGGACGGCAAGCCGCTGGCTACCCCGGACCAGGCCACGGCCGCGCTCTCGGCGCTGTCCTCGGCCGGCTTCATCACCGCATCCGGCCCCGTGGCACCCGGCCGCTCGGTGGTGGTCATCACCGGGCCGGCGCGCTCCGGCGACTCGGCCAGCAGCCGGGCGCAGACCATCGTGGACATGGCGGCCGCCCTCAAGGGCACCGCGCAGGGCGTGGTGCTGGCCGGCCGGACCGGCTCGGAGGGCACCACCGGCTCGGTCGGCCTGGTGCGGTCGGACACCGCGGCCAGCGCGGTGGTGTCGACGGTGGACGACGTGAACACCGACAGCGGGCGGCTGGCGACCGTGCTGGCCCTGGTGGAGCAGAACGGCGGCGGGGTGGGCCGGTACGGCGTCGGGGCGAACGCCCAGGCCCCGGCACCCACGCTCGCGGTCGGCTGACCGCCCCGGCCGGCCGGCTCGCCCGCGTGTTCTGGCAGCGATCCGCCGCGTGATGTTAGGGTGAAATTCCGTGGAGCGGCGGCCGGTCGGACGCCGCGGGAAACACGGGAGTCATCTTGGCCGGTTCGGCTCTGGACAGCAGCCAGCACACCAAGCACATCTTCGTCACCGGCGGGGTCGCCTCCTCCCTCGGCAAGGGCCTGACGGCATCCAGCCTGGGCAGGCTGCTCACCTCCCGCGGACTGCGGGTCACCATGCAGAAGCTGGACCCGTATCTGAACGTCGATCCGGGGACCATGAACCCGTTCCAGCACGGTGAGGTGTTCGTCACCGAGGACGGCGCCGAGACCGACCTGGACATCGGGCACTACGAGCGCTTCCTGGACCGCAACCTCTCGGCCGAGGCCAACGTCACCACCGGGACGGTGTACTCCGCGGTCATCGCCCGGGAGCGGCGTGGTGAGTACCTCGGGGACACCGTGCAGGTGATCCCGCACATCACCAACGAGATCAAGCAGCGGATCCGGGCGATGGCCGCGCCCGACGCCAACGGGGCCCGGCCCAACGTGGTGATCACCGAGATCGGCGGCACGGTCGGCGATATCGAGTCGCTGCCGTTCCTGGAGGCGGCCCGGCAGGTCCGGCACGACCTGGGCAGGGACAACGTCTTCTTCCTGCACGTGTCCCTGGTGCCATACCTGGCACCGTCCGGGGAACTGAAGACCAAGCCCACCCAGCATTCGGTGGCCGCGCTGCGCAACATCGGCATCCAGCCGGACGCCGTGGTGTGCCGTTCGGACCGGCCGATCCCGGATGCGCTGAAGCGCAAGATCTCGCTGATGTGCGACGTGGACACCGAGGCGGTGATCGCCTGCCCGGACGCCCCGTCCATCTACGACATCCCCAAGGTGCTGCACTCCGAGGGCCTGGACGCCTATGTGGTGCGCCGGCTCGGGCTGAGCTTCCACGACGTGGACTGGACCGAATGGGGCCAGTTGCTGGACCGGGTGCACCACCCGGCCGAGGTGGTGCGGATCGCGCTGGTGGGCAAGTACGTGGACCTGCCGGACGCGTACCTGTCGGTCATCGAGGCGCTGCGGGCCGGTGGGTTCGCCAACCGGACCAAGGTGGAGATCGTCTGGGTGCGCTCGGACGACTGCCTGACCCCGGCCGGGGCGGCAGCAGCGCTGGCCGACGTCCAGGGGGTGCTGATCCCGGGCGGGTTCGGCATCCGTGGCATCGAGGGCAAGGTCGGCGCCATCCAGCACGCCAGGGTGAACCGGATCCCGCTGCTGGGGCTGTGCCTTGGCCTGCAGTGCATGGTGATCGAGGCGGCGCGGAACCTGGCCGGCCTGCCCGGCGCCAACTCCACCGAGTTCGAGCCGGACAGCCCGTATCCGGTGATCTCCACCATGGCAGACCAGCGCGACGTGGTGGCCGGCGAGCGGGACATGGGCGGCACCATGCGGCTGGGCGCCTACCCGGCGACGCTGGTGGCCGGGTCGTTGACCGCCAAGATCTACGACTCCACGACGGTCTCCGAGCGGCACCGTCACCGCTACGAGGTGAACAACGGCTTCCGCGGCGCGCTGGAGGATGCCGGGATGCACGTGTCGGGCACGTCGCCGGACGGCACGCTGGTGGAGTTCGTCGAGCTGGACCGGGAACTGCACCCGTTCGCGGTGGCCACCCAGGCGCACCCGGAACTGAAGTCCCGCCCCACCCGGCCGCACCCGCTGTTCGCCTCCTTCGTGCGCGCCGCGCTGGACTACCTGCGCTCCGAACGGCTGCCCATCGAGGGTGACGGCGACGGCGACGTGGGCGTCGGCACCGAGGCTTCCGCGGCGCCGGGCGGTGCCGCGACGGCCCGGGGCGCCGGCGTCGGCGACGGCGAGCCGGGGGCGGCGGGAATGGCCGCCCAGAACGGCGTCACCCCGCAGCACGGGGTGGCGGCGAACGGTCGCCTGGCCTCCGGCCGGCCGGCCGGACGGTGACGACACCCCCGGGTGACCGGTCGGGGCCGTCCCGTCCGGGCCGTGCGCCGGATGCACCGGATGCACCGGATGCACCGGATGCACCGGTTGCCGCCGTGCCGGACGGCGGTGCCGGTACGCGCGAGCGCGATGGCCGGTTCCGGGTGCTGGAGTCCGAGCGTCCGTTCACCGGCAGGGTGGTGACCGTCCGGGTGGACGAGGTCACCATGCCGGGCGGCGGCGTGGCGCGGCGCGAGGTGGTGGAGCACGCGCGGGCGGTGGCCGTGGCAGCGGTCGACTCCGAGTGCCGCGTGGTGTTGATCGAGCAGTACCGGCACCCACTGCGGCGCCGGTTGTGGGAACTGCCGGCCGGCCTGATGGACGTCGCGGGGGAGTCGCCGGCGGCGTGTGCCGCGCGCGAATTGGCCGAGGAGACCGGGCTGGCGGCCGACCGCTGGTCGGTACTGGTGGACCTGGCCACCTCGCCGGGGTTCTGCACCGAGGCGGTGCGGGTGTTCCTGGCCCGCGACCTGCGGGCGGTGGCGGCGCCGGACGCCCAGGACGAGGAGGCCGACCTGCGGGTGGTGCGGGTGCCGCTGGCCGACGCCGTCGCGGCGGTGCTGGACGGACGCATCGTGAACGCCGCGGCGGTCGCCGGGGTGCTGGCCGCGGCGCGGGTATTAGGGGTCGACCCCGGCACGGTGCCGGGCGGCGACGGTGACGGTGAGGCGTTGCTGCGACCCGCGGACGACGGGTGGGACGGCGGTCCGGCAACCGTCAACGTCGGTGCCCGGGCGGACACCGCCCCGCCGCTGGGAGCCGCGTCCAACGCGCGGATCAACTTCTCTCCGCGAGGATCATCTTCGCGGTGAACCGTACAAATCCGGCGGGAAATCGAGAAGATGATCCTCGCGGAGCGGCGCGCCGGGCGCCGGGGGCCGATCCGGACCACACCGAGGTTCCGCCCGCGCTGGCCACCGCGCTGCGCGGCTATCTGGACCACCTGACGGTGGAGCGGGGGCTGGCCCGCAACACATTGCTGTCCTACCGGCGGGACCTGACGGGATACCTCCGGTTCCTGGCCGCGCAGGGCATCACCGGCCCCGCGGAGGTCGGCGAGGCGCAGGTCGCGGCCTATCTCGGGTCGCTGCGGGCCCCGCAGGACGGTGCGGAACCGCTGGCCGCGTCGTCCGCGGCCCGCGCCCTGGTGGCCGCCCGCGGCTTCCACCGGTACCTGCTGGCCGAGGGGGTCACCGCGGCGGATCCGTCCCGGGATGTGCATCCGCCGCAACCGGCCAAGCGGCTGCCCAAGGCACTGGCGATCGAGCAGGTGACCGCCCTGTTGGAGGCCGTCTCCACCGACGACGCCCGGGGGCTGCGAGACCGGGCGCTGCTGGAGTTCCTGTACGCCACCGGGGCGCGGATCTCCGAGGCCGTGGGCCTGGATGTCGACGACATCGACAACACCGACCCGGACGCCGGTGTGGTGCGGCTGCTGGGCAAGGGCTCGAAGGAACGGATCGTTCCGGTCGGTTCCTACGCCGCCGCCGCGTTGCAGGCGTACCGGGTGCGCGGGCGGCCCGCCCTGGCCGGCGCCGGTCGCGGCTCTCCGGCGATGTTCCTGAACGTGCGGGGCGGCCGGCTGTCCCGGCAGAGCGCCTGGCAGGTGCTGCGGGACGCCGCCGACCGGGCCGGCATCCGCACGCCGGTGTCCCCGCACACCCTGCGGCACTCCTTCGCCACCCATCTGCTCTCCGGCGGGGCGGATGTGCGCACGGTCCAGGAACTGCTCGGACACGCCTCGGTGACCACCACCCAGATCTACACGCTGGTCACCGTCGATGCGCTGCGCGAGGTGTATGCGACCGCCCATCCGCGGGCGCGATGAGGGTGCGCGGGCCGGCCGGGGTACTCGATGGCCCGTCCCCGGCGGTGGCGTCGCGGCCGGTCCGTCCGCGCAGGTCGGGCGGGTCGCGTTGGTCGCGGGTACGGTGCGCCCCTAGGCTGTGTCCGGGCAGGTGCCGGATGCGGCCGGCGGCCGGAACGAGCAGGACGCGGGGAGTTCGATGACACAGCCGGACGACGCAGCGTGGATCGCCGCCGCCGGCGCACCGCGGCCGGAGTCCGGCCCCGAGTCCGGCGCGGACGGGATGCCCGCGCCCGCGGCGGTGCCCGCACCCGACCGGCCCGGCCAAGCGTCGCCGGATCCGGCCGGCCAGGCGTCACCCCCGCCGGACGCGGCCGGCCAGGCGTCCCCGTCACCGGCCTCGGAGGGTTCCCCGGCACCGGTGTCCCCGGCCGGTTCGTCAGCGCCATCCGGCGCCGAGCTGGGACCCACCGGCCGGCCGCCGCGCGCCATCCCCGAACCGGCGCCACTGACCAGCCACGGCCCGGCCAAGGTCATCGCGATGTGCAACCAGAAGGGCGGGGTGGGCAAGACCACCTCGACCATCAACCTGGGCGCGGCGCTGGCCGAATACGGCCGCCGGATCCTGCTGGTGGACCTGGACCCGCAGGGCGCGCTGTCCGCCGGCCTGGGCGTGGCCTCGCACGAGTTGGACCGGACGATCTACAACCTGATGCTGGAGCCCGCCACGGCGGTCACCGACGTGCTGGTGCCCACCCGCATCGAGGGGGTCGACCTGATCCCGGCCAACATCGACCTGTCGGCCGCCGAGGTGCAGCTGGTCGGTGAGGTGGCACGCGAGCAGACGCTCAAGCGGGTGCTCGCCGATGCCGTTGCCGAGTACGACTTCATCCTGATCGACTGCCAGCCGTCGCTCGGGCTGCTGACCGTCAACGCGCTCACCGCTGCGGATGGGGTGATCATCCCGCTGGAGTGCGAGTTCTTCAGCCTCCGCGGTGTCGCGCTGCTGATCGACACCGTCGACAAGGTGCAGGAGCGGCTCAACCCGGGCCTGACCCTCGACGGCATCCTTGCCACCATGTACGACGGACGCACGCTGCACGGGCGCGAGGTGTTCGCCCGCGTGCTGGAGGCCTTCGGCGACAAGGTGTTCGACACGGTGATCGCGCGCACGGTGCGCTTCCCCGAGACGACCGTCGCCGGCGAGCCGATCACGACGTGGGCCTCGAACTCGACCGGGGCCACCGCTTACCGGAACCTGGCGCGCGAAGTGCTCGCCCGCTCGGGACCGGCAGATGGCCG
>DASSTH010000475.1:0-3146 GCA_035708025.1 Nakamurella sp.
CGAGCACGTCGAGGGCGTGGGTCGAGCGGTGCTGCGCCAACTCGACGGCGCCGCAGGCTGACCACGGGTGGTGCATCCCGGGTCGCAGCGGCCCAGCCGGCGCCGGATGCTGGCGGTGCTGTGCTGCACCGAGATCACCAGCTGGGGAGTCCTGTACTACGCGTTTCCGGTACTGCTGCCGTTGATCTCGGCCGACACCGGCTGGAGCGGCACCGTGGTGAGCGGCGCGTTCTCCGCCGGCCAGGTGCTCTCGGCGTGCGTCGGGTTCCTGGTCGGACGGCTGGTGGACCGGCGTGGGCCGCGGCCGGTGATGGCGACCGGTTCGGTGCTGGGCGTGCTGGGGCTGGTGCTGGTGGCCTGGGGTGAGTCGCTGCCGTTGTTCTACGCCGGCTGGCTGGTGGTCGGGCTGGCGTGCGCCGGGACTCTGTACCTGCCGGCGTTCGCGGCTATCACCCGGTTCTTCGGGTCGCAGCGGATCCGGGCGCTGACCGCCCTGACCGTGGTGGGCGGGCTGGCCAGCACGGTGTTCGCACCGCTGACCGGTGTGCTGGCCGGGCACCTGCCGTGGCGTGATGTGCTGCTGGTCCTGGCGGCGGTGCTGGCCGTGGTGACCATCCCGCTGCACGTCTGGGGTCTGCCGCGAGCGGATCGGCCGGTACCGGGGGCGGGCTCAACCCCGTCGGTGACGGGTGCCTCGGCGGATTCCGCTTCAGCGGTCACCGCGGGGCCAGGAATCCGGGCGGTGCTGACCAGCCGGGCGTTCCTGGTGTTGGCGATCTGTCTGAGCGCCGGCGGGTTCGCGGTGGTGGCGACGGTCGTGCAACTGGTGCCGGCGCTGGGCGAACTCGGGGTGGGCGCCGCGACGGCATCGGTGCTGCTGGGGTTGGTCGGGGTCGGACAGGTGCTGGGCCGGCTGGCCTTCGGACCGTTCGCCCGCCGGGTGGGGACGGTGGGCCAGACCCTCGGCGTGCTGGCCGTCGGAGCCGTGGTGCCGCTGCTGATCCTGCTTCCCGGCGGGCTGGCCGTCGGCGTGGTGCTCTGCCTGCTGCTCGGTCTGGTGCGTGGCAGCTTCACCATGGTCAGTGCGACCGCGGTGGCCGAGCGCTGGGGCATCCGCAACTACGGGGCCATCAACGGGGTGCTGACCACGCCGGTCGATCTGGCCAGGGCGGTGGCACCGTGGGGCGGCGCGGCCGTGGCGTCCGGACTGGGCAGCTACCGGCTGCTGTTCGTCGCGGTCGCGGTGCTGGCCGGGCTGGCCGCCGCCGGCGCCCTGGCGACCCGGCCGAAGGGTGGCGCTCCGGCCCCCGTCGGGATGGATCTCTCCGGGGCGTGACGAGGCGCTCGTCGACGGCGTTTTCGGCCGCCGGCTCGGCGTCGCACGTGCTTCGACATACCGGACATACTGTCGGGCTGAATTCGGACAGTAGTTGACTCGGTCCACTTAGGACACACGTCCAGGCCTGCCAAGACGCAATGTCGTACCGTCGTTCTAGTCTCGCGACCAGCAGTTCGGTGAGATAGGGGAGGCGGCATGGACGACTGGGGGCCCGAGGAATGGGCCGTTGCCTGGCAGGGCGCGCCCGCCCATGTCCTGCAGGGTAGGCAATGGGGCGGACAGGGCGCCGGCACGTCGGCGGCCGGCAGCCCGACAGGTGCTCGCTCGTCGGTGGCCGGCGTGCTGTGCCGTTCCCCGCGGACCGGTGCGTCATGACGGCCGCCGCCGCGCTGTTCCCCCCGCCCGACGAACCGCCTCGGACGCGCACCCGCAGCCGACCCCGGCTCCGCCCGGCGCCCGAGCCCGTCGCGCCAGCCGGTACCGGCGATCCACCGGGCGCGGGAACCGAACGGCGCAGGCCCGGCCGACGGTCGGCCACCGGCCCGCGCCCGGCCGCCGGCCGGGCGGTCGACGGTTCCTTCCATGTCCATCCGCTGCCCGGTTCCCGCACCCTGGTCGTCTGGTGCCCGGACTGGCCGGCGGTCGCGGCAGCCCGTCACGCCGGGGTCTCCGCCGCCGGGCCGGCCGCGGTGTTCCACGCCAACCGGGTACAGGCCTGCACCGCCGCCGCCCGCGCCGAGGGCATCCGGGTCGGGATGCGCCGTCGCGACGCCCAGTCCCGCTGCCCGGAACTGGCGGTGCTGCCGGTGGATCCGGACCGGGACGCCCGGCTGTTCGAGCCGGTCGCCGCCGCGGTGGAGGCCGTCGCGCCGGGCATCGAGGTGCTCCGGCCCGGCATGGTGGCCTGCCAGGTCCGCGGCCCCGCACGCTATTTCGGCTCCGAGACGGCCGCCGCCGAGCGGCTGGTGGACGCCGTCGAGGCACTGGACGTGGAGTGCCGGATCGGCATCGCCGACGTGCTGCCGGTCGCGGTGCTGGCCGCCCGCCGGTCGACGATCGTCCCGCACGGCGGTGACGGGGACTTCTGCGCCCGGCTGCCGATCGTGGAACTGGCGCGCGACCCGGCGATCGCACCGCCGGAACGCGGGCAACTGGTCGACCTGCTGGTGCGGTTGGGCATCACCACAGCCGGTGAGTTCGCTGCACTGCCCGCCGACAAGGTGGCCACCCGGTTCGGGCCGGACGGCGTGGTGATGCACCAACTGGCCGCCGGCCGGGCCGAGCGCGGGCTGTCCCGCCGCCGCATCGACGCCGACCTGTCGGTGGAGCAGTCCTGCGACCCGCCGCTGGACCGGGTGGACACCGCGGCGTTCGCCGCCCGCGCGCTGGCCGCCCGGTTCCACGACCGGCTGGCCGGCGCCGGCCTGGCCTGCACCCGGCTGGCGATCACCGCCAGCACCGAGCGTGGTGCCACGCTGACCAGGATCTGGCACTGCGCCCGCCCGCTCACCGCGGCAGCCACCGCCGACCGGCTGCGCTGGCAGTTGGACGGGTGGCTCACCGGATCTGCTCACCTGCACGCCCGGTCCGCCGCTGCCCAGATGCCGGGCAGGCCGGGCGCTCCAGCACCGGGCCGGCCCGGCGCCATCACCCGGCTCCGGCTGGAACCGGTCGAGGCGATCGGGGCCGGGCTGATCCAGTACGGGCTGTGGGGGTCGGACGGCCAGGACGACCATCGCGCGGGCTGGGCGTTCGCCCGGATCCAGGGCCTACTCGGGCCGGAAGCCGTTCTGACGCCAGCGTTGTC
>DASSTH010000476.1:0-6676 GCA_035708025.1 Nakamurella sp.
CGCCTTCCCAGCCGTGTCTCATGCAATCCCCACGGCGCGGGCCTTCCCTGGAGGCGTGAGCAGCCCTCGACCCGCCGACGGACGGTACGCCATGGACGATCCGCAGCGCCCGGAACAGCAGCACCTCGAGCAGCAGCAACCGACACCACGGGATCCGGAACAGTCGACCCCCGGGCCCATCCCGAGCGGGCAGCCCTTCCCAGGGACCGCCGACCGGGGGCGGGCGTACCCGGGGTCCGCAAACCCGGCGCAGGCCTACCCCGGGCGGGCCGTCCCGGGGTCGAGCGCCCCCGAACAGGCCTGGTACCGAATCCAGCAGTACCCGCCGCAGCCCTGGCCGGCCGCGCCCACCGGGTGGCTGCCACCGCCGCCACCGCCCGTGGCGACCATCCCGCCGACCGCGACAGGCGGTCCGGCGCCCCGCTCCCCGCGTCGGCGCCGGGCGATCCCGGCGCTGCTGGCCGGTGCCCTGGTGATCGCCGCGGCCGCGGGCGGCGTGGGCATCGGGCACGTGGTGTGGCCGGGCACCGCCACCGCTGCGGGCAACCCGGTGGAGATGAGCAGCGGGTCCGGCTCCGGCAGCCAGGGCGGTTCGACGGGCGGCGGAACCACCGGATCCGGCGGTTCCGCCGGTGCCCAAGGCGGCACCGGGTCGAACGGGCCTGGCGGCGCCGGATCCGGAAGCACCGAAGGCGGAACCGGATCCAACGGCAACGGCAACGGATCGGGCGGTGACGGGTCCAACGGGTTGGGCGGGTCCGGCGGTGACGGGTCCAGCGGGTCCGGCGGCAACCAGGACGGCAACGGCTGGCCACCCGGGCTGGCGCCCGGCGGCCAATTCCCGGGCGGCTGGCCCGGTCTGGTCCCGGGCGGCGACGGGACGACCGGCAGCGGCATCACCTCCGCGCCGGGCGCGCCGGATAACATCACCGCCATCCTGGGCAAGGTCGACGACGCCGTGGTGGACATCAACGTCACCTTCGACTACCAGCAGGCCCGCGGGGCCGGCACCGGGATCGTGCTCACCGCCACCGGCGAGGTACTCACCAACAACCACGTCATCGACGGCGCCACCGACATCTCCGTCACCGACGTCGGCAACGGCAAGACCTACGACGCCACCGTCATCGGCTACGACAAGACCCACGACATCGCCCTGTTGCAACTCACCGGCGCCACCGGCCTGACCACCGCGACCATCGGTGATTCGTCCGAGGTGGGCGTCGGAGACGGCGTGGTGGGCATCGGCAATGCCGGCGGTGTGGGTGGAACGCCCTCTGCCGCAGGCGGTTCCGTCACCGCCGTGAACCGCAGCATCTCGGTCTCCGACGAGATGTACGGCACCACCACCACGCTGTCGGGCCTGATCCAGGTGAACGCCGCCATCCAGTCCGGCGACTCCGGCGGACCGCTGGTCACCGCCGACGGCTCGGTGATCGGCGTGGACACCGCCGCGTCCGCCGGGCCCTCCCGGCAGACCGGCGGCAACGAGGGGTACGCCATCCCGATCAACACCGCGATGTCGATCGTCAAGCAGATCCGCTCGGGCACCAGCACCGACACGGTGCACGTCGGACCCACCGCCGCCCTCGGCGTGCTGATCTCCGTCGGCGACCAGCCCGGCGGTCCCCGGACCGGCGCCGGATCCGGTTCGACCGTCCAGGGCGCGCTGGTGGCCGGTGTGGTGGACGGCGGGGCGGCCGACAAGGCGGGGCTGGCCGCCGGTGACGTGATCACGTCACTGGACGGGCACGCCGTGCGGTCCTCGGGCGACCTCAGCGAGCAGATGGACAAGCACCGTCCGGGCGACACCGTCACCCTCGGCTGGACCGACGCGAACGGCCGGCCACACACCGCGAGCATCACCCTGGGGACCGGACCGGCTGCCTGACCGCCCGGACCGGTACCGCCACCAGGTGCCGCCGGGCAGCGCGTCGGGGGCTGTCCGGCGGCACCGATCCCAACACCAGCGATCAGGTCCGCGCCGGGACCATCCGGCCGGCCGCCGGGGCATCGCGGCACGCGTCTTCCGGACGCTATCCGGCCAGCGACCGCAGGTCGGGCCGGCCGCCCGGGCGCTGCACCGTGGACGATGCCGCGGCGGCGGCCAACCGGCCGGCGGCGACCGGCTCGTCCCCGTGCCGCATACCGGCGATCAACCCGGCGACGAAGGCATCCCCGGCGCCGGTCCGGTCCACCACCCGGGCGTCGCCGAACTCCAGCAGGTGGCTGCCGTCCGGCCACACCAGCAGGTCGCCGACGCCCGGCACCGCGATGGCCACCAGCTCCGGGCCCTCGCCGAGCAGCTGCCGGCCCAGGCCATCGGCCTGCGCGACCGACTCGACCGGTTCGCCGGCCAGCATGCCGGCCTCCGTGGCGTCCACCCGCAGCACCTGGACCAGCTTGAGCAGGGCGCGCCGGGCCTCCGGCGGCGGTGCGCCGTCCGCCACCACCAGCGCGCCGGCGTCCCGGCCCCACCGGGCGCCGGCCAGCAAGGCCTCGGCCGGTTGCTGCAACTGCAGCGACACGGTGTCCAGCCCGGGCGTCTCCAGCACGTCCCGGGCCGCGGCCACGTCCGCCTCGCTGAGCAGGGCCGAGGACGGGATCTGCTCGAACAGCCGCCGGCTGCCCGGCTGGTCCACCAGATCCAGGAGCACGGCGGTGGTCCCGCGGCGAGCCACCGCGCGGGGCTCCACCCCGTCCTCCCGCAATTGCGTGACGCCCTCGTCACCGGCCCGATCGGAGCCGAGCACCGCGACCAGGGCCACCGGCACGCCCAACTGCGCCAGCCCGACCGCCTGGTTCGCCCCCTTGCCGCCGAGCACCGTCCGGTACTCCAGCAGCCGGGTGGATCCACCGGACTCGGGGATCCCGTCGGTGCGCAGTACCACGTCCCTGGCCGCCTGCCCTATCACGATCACCGTCATGACCGGCACGTTCCCGCTCGCCGCGCGGCTCACCCCTCACCCTGCGAGGCACCACGTGTGCGGAGGTAGCCCGATCCCGGGGACCTCCCGCTCGCGCGCGAGCGAGTCGGGCAGGGCGCGACACCATCGGACCACCTCGACCGGGCCCGGCGGACCGCGCCGGTCACGCCTGCAGCTTGTACCCGAGGCCGCGCACCGTGATCAGGTGACGGGGCGCCGCCGGATCCGGCTCGATCTTGGCGCGCAGTCGTTTGACGTGCACGTCCAGCGTCTTGGTGTCGCCCACGTAGTCCGACCCCCATACCCGGTCGATCAGCTGGCCGCGGGTCAGCACCCGGCCGGCGTGCCGCAACAGATACTCCAGCAGGTCGAACTCCTTGAGCGGCAGGGCGATCTCGACACCGTCGACGCTCACCTGGTGGCGCTGCACGTCCATCCGCAGCGGTCCGCAGGTCAGCACGTCGTCCACCGGGTCCGGCAGTTCGCCGCGACGCAACACCGCGCGGATGCGGGCGATCAGCTCGCGCGCGGAATACGGCTTGGTGACGTAGTCGTCGGCGCCCAACTCCAGCCCGACCACCCGGTCGATCTCGGCATCGCGCGCGGTCACCATGATCACCGGCACCGGTCCGCGGGCGCGCAGTTCGCGGAACACGTCGGTGCCGCTCATCCCCGGCAGCATCAGATCCAGCAGCACGATGTCCGCGCCGTTGCTGTCGAACTCGGCGAGCCCGTCCGGCCCGGTCCCGGCCACCACGGCGGTGAATCCCTCGCGCCGCAACAGGAACGCCAGCGGCTCGGCCATGGCGTCCTCGTCCTCTACGATCAGCACCCTGGTCACACGGCCTCCGGCAGGTGCGGTACCTCGTCGGGCGCCGCCGGTCCCATCGGCGGTTCGGACGAACGCTCGGCCGGCGGTTCGGCCGAAGCTTCGGTCGCGAGCCCGGCCGAGGGTTCGGTCGCCGGCTCGGGCGGCGGTTCGGTCGCCGGCTCGGCCAGCGGCAGCCGCAGGGTGAACGTCGAGCCCTCCCCCTCCCGGCTCCACAACCGGATCGACCCGCCGTGATTGGCCGCCACGTGCTTGACGATGGCCAGGCCCAACCCGGTGCCGCCGGTGGCCCGTGACCGCGCCGGGTCCGCCCGGAAGAACCGTTCGAACACCCGCTGCTGGTCCCGCGGTGCGATGCCGATACCCCGGTCTGCGACGGCGATCTCCACCTGCCCGCGGCGCAACACCCGCGACACCGTCACCGTCGATCCCGGGCCCGAATAGTGCACGGCGTTCTCCACCAGATTGCCGATGGCGGTGGTGAGCAGGCTGCGGTCGCCCAGCACCAGCGCGCCGCTGGGACCGTCGGTCCGGATGGCGATGCCGGCTGCGGACGCGGTGACGGCGATCCGGTCCATCGCGTCGGCCACCACGTCGTCGACGGGCACCACATCCCGCTCGTCCAGGCCACCGTCCTGGATGGCCGACAGCGCGATGAGTTCGGTGACGAGCGTGCCGAGCCGGCCGGCCTCACGCTGCATCCGTCCGGCGAAACCCCTTACCGTCTCGGGCGAATCGGCCGCCTCGCCCACCGCCTCGGCCAGCAGCCCGATGGCCGTCACCGGGGACTTCAGCTCGTGCGAGACGTTCGCCACGAAGTCCCGGCGCACCAGTTCCGCACGCCGGGCAGCCGTCTCGTCGGTCGCGGTGACCAGCACCAGTCCGTCGCCGAGCGGCTGCGCCGTGAGCCGCAGCACCTCCGGGCGTCCCGGCTCGCCAGAGATCTCCCAGGCGGCTTCCGGATCCTCGGCGTCCGAGCGACCGGCGGTCGCCAGCACGCGCTGCACGATGCGCGGATCCACCAGACCGTCGTGCACGATGCCCAGTTCGGTGGCGCTGCGGTTGGACAGCACCAGCGCGCCGGACCGGTTGAGCACCAGGTGCCCCGCGGCAGCGGCGGCCAACGCCCGGGCAGCCACCCGGTTGGGCGCGGCCTCGCCGGGATCTGCGGCGGCCCGGGCACGCCCGAGCCGCAAGCCCAACCAGCCGGCCAGTGCCACCAGTGGGAGCGCGGCCAGGAGCAGCAGGTCGAGCACGCCCCCATGGTAGGTGGGCGGGGATCGGGTGGGCGCCGGCGACGACCCCGGCCGGGGGCAATTGCAGGGAAATCGGCAACAGTTCATCGGTGGTTCACCGGCCGTTCACCCGGCCAGCGGTCCGAAAAGTCGCAACTCGATGCCCGACCACGAACCGCGACCTGGCGGATTCAAGTGGTCGGTGCAACATCGAGTAGGAACTTGTCGAGTGTTTCAGCTGGGGTGGCGAATCCCAAGACCTTGCGGGGTCTGGTGTTGAGTAGGTGCTCGACCTCGGCGACCGCGGTGTCGGTGACCTGGGTGAAGTCGGTGCCCTTGGGGAAGAAGTCCCGGATCAGTCCGTTGCCGTTCTCGTTGGTCGGCCGCTGCCATGGGGAGTGCGGGTCGCAGAAGAACACCGGGCAGCCGGTGGTGATGGTGAAGCGGGCGTGGTCGGCCATCTCCACGCCTTGGTCCCAGGTCAGCGACTGCCACAGGGACTCGGGCAGCCGTTCGGCCATCTGGGTGAGCCGCTCGGTGACGGTTTCGGTGTCGTGGATGGTGATGCGGCTGATCAGGGTGTAGCGGCTGGTGCGTTCGAACAGGGTGATCAGCGCCGAGCGTAGGTCGCCGCCGACGACCAGGTCTCCTTCCCAGTGCCCGGGCACGGCCCGGTCGGCGGCCTGCGCGGGGCGGGCGGTGATGACGGCCGCGCCGATCCAGGACCGTTTCGGCCGGGGCGGCAGCTTGGACCGCGGCCGACGCGATCGGCGACCGGTCCGCAGCGCCTTGTGCACCGCCAGCTCGTGCCGCAGCGACCCGGCGCCCTGCACGTACAGGGCCTGGTAGATCGTCTCGTGGGACACCCACATCTCCGGCTCGTCGGGGAAGTCGATCCGCAGCCGCCGCGCGATCTGCTCCGGGCTGTGCCGCCGGTTCAAGCGTTGCACGACCTCGGCCCACAGCGCGCCGCCCGCCGCCAGCTTGACCGGCCGCCCGGCCCGCCGCCGGTTGCGGTCCACCCGGTCCTGCGCGGCCACCGCCCGATACCGGCCAGAGCCGGCCTGCGGGCGGCCGCGGGCCAGTTCCCGGCCGATCGTGGACCGGTGCCGGCCCAGCAGCGCGGCGATCCGCGCCGGCCGGTACCCGGCCGCGGCCAACTCCTGGATCCGGCACCGATCCACCCACGTCAACCGACCCTGACCGGCATCGACGGTGGCTTCCAACTCCGGGATCTGCACAGGTGGGCGCACCCCGCCAGCCTCGACCAGCCACACCCGCCCGGTGTCGTGCGACACGCCCACCGCCAGCGACGCCGCATTGACCGACAACCCGCGCCGCAACCCGGCCAGGAACCCGTCCCGCACCCCCGGCCCGTGCCGGCCACCCCACGGCCGGCCCCGCCGCCGCGCCGGGATCCCCACCGCCCGCGGACCACCAGCCCGGTGGATCCACTGATACCCGGTGGAACACGACACCCCCACCGCGCGGCAGGCATCCGTCACCGACACCCCCGCCCGCAGCCGCGCCCAGAACTCCTCCGGCGCCTGCAACCGCTTCATGATCAACACCTCCGATAGAAGGTGTTGCACCAATTTCCTGAGCCCGCCTGCGACAATGAGACGGCGTCGGGCAACGAGTTGCGACTTTCTGGCAGCGGCGTGACCGAATCCGGTCGCACCCGC
>DASSTH010000477.1:0-6524 GCA_035708025.1 Nakamurella sp.
CTCCGGACTGGTGATCCTGCACTACGACGAGCCGAAGGTGGACACCGTGCTGGAGCCCGGGATGACCTTCACCATCGAGCCGATGATCACCCTGGGCGGGATCGACTGGGACATCTGGGACGACGACTGGACAGTGACCACGAAGGACAAGTCGTGGACCGCCCAGTTCGAGCACACCATCGTGGTGACCGACACCGGCGCTGAGATCCTCACGCTGCCCTAGGAGGGCGCTGAATAAGGCGGCGCGTCGGGCCCGGTTGTCGTCAAAGCCTTGAGATGATTTTGGTGTGCAGGGTAGCGAGGGGTCTGATCGGGAGTTGTTGGACGCGTCGGCGCTGGTGGGACACCTGATTCCGGTCGGGAGCATGTTCGCGTTTTTGGCCGGGCATCGGCAGGAGTTGTTCCCGGACGAGGACTTTGCCGATCTGTTCCCATCGGTGACGGGCCGGCCGTCGATCCCGGGATCGGTGATGGCTTCGATCATGGTGTTGCAGGCGCTTCACGACTTCTCGGATCGGGAGACTGCTGAGGCGGCGCGGTGTGATCTGCGGTGGAAGGTCGCCTGTGGGATGTCGTTGGACGACGAGGGTTTTCACCCGTCGGCGTTGGTGTACTGGCGGCGACGGCTGGCCGCGTCGGATCGCCCACAGCGCATCAACGACGCGGTGCGGCAGGTGGTGGCCCAGACCGGGATCCTGACCGGGTGCCGTAAACGGGTGGTGGATTCCACGATCCTGGCCGATGCGGTGGCCACCCAGGACACCATCACCCAGTTGATCGCGGCGATCCGCCGGGTCGGCAAGCAGGTCCCCGGCGCGGCCGAGCTGATCGCCAAGGTCTGCCACGGGCATGACTACGCCGCACCGGGCAAGCCGCGCATCGACTGGGACGACCCGACCGCGAAGGATGCGCTGGTCTCCGCGTTGGTCAATGACGCGAACAGGCTGCTCGCCGCGCTGGCGGAGATCGACGCCGACGCCGACGACGAGGTGGCGCAGGCGGCGTTGGGGCTGTTGGCGTTGGTGGCCGGCCAGGACGTGGAACCGGCCGAGGGCTCGGACGGCACCGACGGCCGGTGGCGCATCGCCCGGCGGGTCGCCGAGGATCGGGTGATCTCCACGGTGGACCCCGAGGCGCGGCATACCCGCAAGTCGCCGGAGAACCGGCGGGACGGGTATCGGGCGCATGTGGCCGCCGACCCGGAGACCGGGATCATCACCGACGAGAAGCTGACCATGGCGGCCGGGCCGGCCAATGCGGATCCGTCGGTGGCCGCCGAATTTGTGCGGGCGGAGGACGAAGCCCGCGAGTGGTACGGCGATTCCGCCTACGGCACCGGCGATTTGCGTGATGTCATCGACGACCGCAACGGTGATGAGGCGGTGCTCAAGCCCAAGCCGTTGCGGCCCGCGGTCGAGGGTGGCTTCACCGTGGACGATTTCACCGTCGACGAGCAGGGCGGCTCGGTCACATGCCCGGCCGGTCACACCCGCCCGGTCAGCAGCAAGCGGAACGTCATCTTCGGAGCGCTGTGCCGCGATTGCCCGCTGCGAGAGCGGTGCACCACGTCCAAGGACGGCCGCACCGTCCACTTGCACCCGCACGACGCGCTGTTGCGCACCGCTCGCCGCGACTGGGCCGCCGACCCCGAACTGCGCGAGCGGTATCGCAAATACCGGCCGAACGTGGAACGGGTCATCTCGCAGATCGCCAGCCGCGGCGGCAGACGGGTCAAACTGCGCTACCGCGGCACCGCCAAGAACCACGCGTGGCTGACCCGCCGCACCGCCGGGCTAAACCTGCGGAACCTGATCGGACGCGGACTGACCCGCACCGCCGGCATCTGGACGCTGGAAGTCGCAGCCGCCTGATCGGGGCCGCATCCTGGGGCATCTCCGCACCCACACGGCCGCTCCGGAGCCGCTGTGTGTGCCCACCGACCTGGAACCGCCCCCCACGCCGTGGCACCCGCAGAACTCTCACCGGTCGGCCTGCCCGCCGCCGCGCGGCCCTCGAAGCCGGAACGACCCGAGAAACTGCCTTGTTCAGCGCCCTCCTAGACGGCAAGGCCGTGTTCAGGCCTCAGGCCGGCCGGGCCGTGTCCAGGCCTCAGGCCGGCCGGGCCAGGCCCTCGATGACCTCCGCCCCCGGCAGACCCGCCAGCGCCGCGCCGTCGATAACGATCTTCGACCCGCGGATCCCGGACCCGATCACCACCGGGCCGGCGGCCGCCACGGCGGCGTCGATCAGGATCGGCCAGTCCGCCGGCACCCCGATCGGGGTGATCCCCCCGTACTGCATGCCGGTCCGCTCGACCGCCGCCTGCATCGGCGCGAAGGAGATCTTGCGCACGTCCAGCCGGCGCCGTACCACGCCGTTCACGTCCGCCCGCATGGTCGCCAGCACGAGCACCGCCGCCCAGCGTTCCCGACCCTCCCGCCGGCCCGCCGTCACCACGCAGTTGGCGCTGGCCGACATCGGCACCCCGTAGTGCTCACAGAAGGCGGCCGTGTCGGCCAGCTCCGGGTCGATCGGCGCCACCAGCACCGGCGATCCGTCCGGCACGGTCTCCAGCGCCGCGATCACCGGCTCCGCCAGCAGTTCGGGATGCTCGGCGGCGGGCACCAGGTCGAGCCCGGCGAACCAGGCGGGGGCTGCTGCGAACGTCATGCCCTTCACTGTCGCATCCGATCCCGCCCGGCCGACGGCCACCCCGCCCGGGCCCCGGTCCGCATGGATCAACATCGCAGGCAACGATGAAATCCGGGGTTGTGTGACGGGTGTGACCGGAGGGACCACTTTCGTCCATGCCTGCCGTGTTGATCCATGCGGCGGCGGCGCGAGCGCTTCCCGGAGCCGGGGACAATGGGCCGGTGAGCACCGCTACCGACCTCCGCCCCGGCGCCGCGCCCGGGACCGGGCCGGACGACGGCGCGTCCGGCGCCGGAGCGACGGTCACCGACACCGGCGTCCGCCCGGCCGGCGCCCGTGCGGAGGTACTGACCGTCGGCCGGTTCCAGGTCTGGCCGCCGGTGGTGCTGGCACCGATGGCGGGCATCACCAACGCCTCGTTCCGCCGGTTGTGCCGGGAGTTCGGGGCCGGCCTGTACGTCTGCGAGATGACCACCACCCGCGCGCTGGTGGAGCGCAATCCGAAGACCATGGAGATGATCAGGTTCGCGCCCGATGAGCACCCGCGCTCGCTGCAGCTGTACGGCGTGGACCCGCAGGTCGTCCGACGGGCGGTGGAGATCGTGGCGGAGGACGACCTGGCTGACCACGTCGACCTGAACTTCGGTTGCCCGGTGCCCAAGGTCACCAAGCGCGGCGGGGGCGCGGCGCTGCCGTACAAGCGCCGGCTGTTCGGCGCGATCGTGCGCGCGGCGGTACGGGCCGCCGAACCCGCGGGCATCCCGGTGACGGTGAAGATGCGCATCGGTATCGACCCCGATCACCACACCTACCTGGACGCCGGCCGGATCGCCGAGGACGCCGGTGTGGCGGCGGTGGCGCTGCACGGACGCACCGCGATCCAGCACTACTCCGGGACGGCGGACTGGGCCGCGATCGCCCGGTTGAAGCAGGCGGTGACGAGCATCCCGGTGTTGGGCAACGGCGATATCTTCCGCGCGTCCGACGCGCTGGACATGATGGCCGCGACCGGCTGCGACGGCGTGGTGGTGGGCCGCGGCTGCCAGGGCCGGCCGTGGCTGTTCGCCGAACTGGCCGCGGCATTCGACGGGCGTCCGCTGCCCACTCCGCCGGACCTGGCGGGGGTGCGGGCGATCCTGCAACGGCACGCCGAGCTGCTGTGCGCCGAGATGGGCCCGGACCGCGGCATCCGCGATCTTCGCAAGCACATCGCCTGGTACCTCAAGGGTTTCGCCGCGGGCTCGGATCTGCGGCGAGCGTTGGGCATGGTGTCCAGCCTGGCGGAGCTGGCGGATCTCACGTCCCGGCTGGACCTGGACCAGCCGTTCCCGGCGGACGCCGAGGGGCCGCGCGGGCGGCAGGGCGGCCCGCAGTCCCGGGTGCACCTGCCCTACGGGTGGCTGGACGACCCGGAGGGGGACGCGGTGCCGGTGGACGCGGAGCTGGACGCCGGTGGCGGCTGAGCCGGTCGCCCCTTCGAGCCGGCCGGCCGGCGGCGCGGCAGGGCGCGTCCGTGGACGGTCCACTCGCTGGTGGCGTGAGCCGGGCCCGGTGGTGGCACTGCTTCTGGTCGCGGTGACGGTGCTGTCGGGCTGCACCGACACCGGAGCGACCCGGACCACCGGGACCGCCGCCTCCCGGACGACCGCCGCCGACTCGCGGACCGGGGCCGAGGCCGGCGACCGCACCGCGGGGGGAGCATCGTCCGTCGACGCCGGCGCACTCACCGACACCACCGAGCTCACCGGCACCAGCACGGCGACCGGCAGCAGCGCGTTCGCACCGCGGCCGGAACTCCCGCCGGCCGACCTGGCCGCGATCCGCGGCGTCATCGACCGGATCAACGCGACCGCGGGCGGACCGGTCGCCGTCCAGCGCACGGCGCTGGAGGATCTGGTGGTCGCCGATCAGGCCGCCAAGCAACGATCCTGCCCACCGGCCTCCGGCACCATCAGCTTCGAGCCGGCCTACCCCAGCGTGCGGCGGGCGTCGGTGGCGTCCGGCGGCGGAGCCGTCGCGGCGTCCGGGGGACTGGCCAGCGGGCCGTCGACGGCCGGTACCGCCGAATCGCCCGACGGCGACGACGGGACGGAGTACCTGCTGCCGGCCTTCATCACGATCTACTCGGGTAGCCGCATCACCGGCACCGATCTGACGACCTTGCACCTGTGGGTGCAGGGTGGAGTGGCACGAACGGCCGCGCTGTGCGTCTCATGATCGGACGCGGCGGCTGCTTGGTGGACCCGACACGGGCACCGGGCGTTGCGCCGTACCATCGGGCGTCGGTTCCGAGCGCTGGGGAGGTTGCCGCGTGAAGCAGGGCGGAGCGGACGACCCCGCGCGCCGCGGCGAGACCGATGAGTCGCCCGCAGCCGCTCGTGCACCGCGGGACACCCCGGTTGACGCGGCATCGGCACCCTGGGAGCGGCCCCGCCGCTGGGCGCATCAGCGGGTGGACGCGACCCGGGTGGAGGACCTGCTGGCCCGGCTGTCGCCGCCGGAATCCGCCGATTCGCGTCGCCAGCGCCGGTCCGACAGCGAACCGACCGACACGGTGCCTGCCGGCGAGCTGATCGCCGCGCTGACCGCCGCCTCAGCCCGGGACGCCGATCCGCGCGACGACGACCGGGCCCAACCGCAGGACCGGTCGACGCCCCCGGACGCCGGCGCGGCCCCGGACGCCCCGTCATCGACCGGCCCGGTCCCCCCGGGTTCAGCGTCACCGGCCGGCCTCGCCGCCCTGGACACCCCGTCACAGACCGGCTTCGCCGACCAGCAGTCCCAGGTCGACATCCCCGCCCAGGATTCCCCGGCCGGCATCGCCGCGCCGGAGTCCCCGGCCGACAGCACCGGGCACGGGTTACTCGCCGATACCCCCGCGCAGGATGCCCCGGCCGGCACACCCGCGGAGGAGCCCGCGGCCGACCCCCGGTCCCCGGATCACCGGCACCCCCACCCCGACGACTCCCCCACCACCGTGCTGGTGGCCGCGCTGGATCACATCGGCCCGGTGCGACCCGGGGTCGAGCCTCCGGTCGTCGCATCCACAGCGCCGGATGCCTCCTGGGAGTCGGTCCTGGAGTCCCTGCGCCGGCAGGTCGGGGCGCCCGCCGGGGGACATGCGGGCCGGCGTCCGCCGCTGGAGCCGCCGATCGCCAGACCGCCCGTGTCCTCCGACCACCCGCACCGTGGCTGGCTGGTGGCGGGCCGGTCCGCGGTGGCGGTGATCGCCGCGCTGGTGCTGCTCATCACGGGCACCGAGTGGGTCATCAAGCACCGCGCCGACCAGGTGCTCAGCGACCGCCAGGTGCAGGCGATCGTGCCGGACGACACCAACATCTCCACGCCGACCGTCAGCCGCACCACCGCCGCCCCGGAGGGCGCCGCGGGCCACCAGGGCCCGGCGACGGTCGCCCCGCCGCGCATCTATCAGCCGGAGAACATCCTGCTGATGGGTTCGGACACCCGGGCCGGCAAGCAGGATGCGCTGCTGGGGCACTCCGGTCCGACCAGCTCGGACACCATGCAGTCCGACGTGCTGATGATCGCGCACCTGGCCGCGGACCGGAAGCACGTCACCGTCGTCTCCATCCCCCGCGACCTGTACGTCAAGGCGCCCACCTGCAAGGCCTGGGACTACAACACCAACTCGCTGTCCGACCAGGACTACGTCACGCCGTACTCGATCTGGAAGATCACCAACGCGTTCTCCGTCGGCGGCCCGCAGTGCACGGTCCGCGCCGTGCAGCAGCTGACCGGCCTGAAGATCGACCGGGTGATCATCATCGACTTCGCCGGGTTCAAGTCGATGGTGGATGCCCTGGGCGGCATCGACGTCGACGCCTGCCGGCCCATCGTGGACGACCAGCTGG
>DASSTH010000478.1:0-7933 GCA_035708025.1 Nakamurella sp.
CGACCAGGTCCTGGTCCAGGTGGGCGGTCTGCCGCAGCAGGTCCAGCACCGCGGTCAACTCACCCATGTTGTTGGTGCCGTGCGGCCAGCCGCCGGCCGCCCAGCGGTCGTCGTCGATGTACCAGGCCCACCCGGCCGGCCCCGGATTACCCAGCGCGGAACCGTCGGCGGCGGCGATCAGGGTCACGACGGCGAGCCCGGGGCCTGGTGATCGGCCGACGGGTCGGCCGGCACGATGGCGTAGGCGCGGACCGGGAAGGTGCCGAATCCCGTCACCGGCGGAGGCGCGGCGTGCAGCCGGGCACCGCTGGCCGGCAGCCGATCCAGCCCGGTCAGGTGCTCCACCACCGGGATGCCCGCCGCGAGCAGGATGCTGTGCGCCGGGCGCTCGCCGTCGGCGACGTCGTCGATGTTGACCGAGTCGATGCCCACCAGCACCGCCCCGTTGTCCACCAGCCAGCGGGCCGCCGCCGCCGTGACGAACGGCGCCGGATCGCCGTACTCCGCGGTGCCCCACCGGGAATCCCACCCGGTATGCAGCAGGACGGCACGGCCGGTGACGGGCATCCCGGCCAGCCGATCCGCCCCGATGCCGCGCCCGGCGGCGGCCGCGCCATGCAGCACCACGGCCGGCAGGTCCACCAGGCGCTCCAGCGGCAGCCCGGCGAGGTCCGTGCCGTCCGGGTACCGATGGAACGGCGAATCCAGGTACGTGCCGGTGTTGCCCACCATGGTGATCTCGTCGATCTGGAACTCGGTGCCCGCGGCGTAGTGCGGCCGGGACTGTTCCCGGGTCAGGTGTGGCCGCATGCGCGGGCCGGGCAGCCCCGGATAGGTGGTCATGCCGTCCACCACCGGATGCGACAGGTCCACGACCCGGCCGGAGGCGCCCGCCGCCGGGGGACCGGGCGGCTCGATCGGTTGCGGTGTCATGCCCGCGACGGTATACGGCACCATCCCTCCCCCGGTCAGGGCCGTTCGTGGACCGGCCCGGATGGCTCCGGCGCGGCCCAGGCGGGCAAATCCTCGACGTCCCGGGCCGCCCGTAGCGCCCGGTACACCGGGATCGTGGACAACGCGATGATCGAGAACGACACCCACAGCGTGCCGCGCAACCCGATCCATTCGCCCAGCGCGCCACCCACCAGGGCACCCAGCGGGAACAACCCCATGATCGCGAACCGCATGGTCGCGTTCACCCGGCCCAACAGCTCGTCCGGGCACAGCCGTTGCCGCAGGCTGACGTTGCTGATGGCGTAGATGATCTGGCCGAACTCGCCGACCGCCGTGCCGATCACCACCAGCACCACCAGCGGCCCGGGCTGGGCCAGCGGGCTGAGCAGGCCCACCGGACCGGTCACCGCCAGCGACAGCCAGACGATCCTGGCCGAGCCCACCCGGCGGGCCAGCCGCGGGGTGAGTGCGGCGCCGGCGACCACCGTCACCGCCCCGATGGCGAGCACGATGCCAATGCCGGTGGGCGACAGGCGCAGCGTCCGGGAGAAGAAGATGAACGTCACCGCCGACGCCAGCGCGAAGGCCAGGTTGCCGGCCGCACTGCTGATGGCGGTGGCCCGCAGCACCGGGTTGCGCAGCACCATGCGCACCCCGACGCCGATCTGCCGGCGCAGCGGCGGCCGCGCCGGATCGGGGACCGGCCGGGGCTCGCGGGTGCGGATGGCCAGCAGCGACAGCGCCGAGACCAGGAAGGTCACCGACTGGATCAGCACCACGGACGCGGCGCCCAGGACGGCCACCAGCCACCCGCCCACGCCCGGGCCGGCCACCTGGCCGGAGGCGCGCACCGACTCCAGCGCGGAGTTGCCGGCCAGCACCTTGTCCCGGCCGATGACGGTCGGCAGGTAGCTGGAGTAGCCGACGTCGAAGAACACCCGGGCGGCGCCCACCAGCAGCGACACCACGACCAACTGCCCGATGGTCAGCACCCCCAGCCACCAGGCGACCGGGATGGACAGCAGCAGCGCCGCCCGGATGGCATCCGAGGCGATCAGCACCGGGCCGCGCCGCAGGCGGTCCAACCAGGCGCCCGCCTGCAGTCCGATCAGCGCGAAGGCCAGCGTGGACGAGGCGTTGATCAGCCCCATCTGGAACGGGGTGGCATGCAGGGTGATCACCGCGAGCAGCGGGATCGCGACGGCGCTGACCTGCGCGCCGAACTGGCTGGTGGTCTGCCCCAGGAGCAGCAACCGGAAATCACGATGGGCGAACGGCGAACGGCCGGTCATGGACAACCTCCGACATCTGGCGGGCGGGTACGGACCCCACCCCGCTCAGGGACGAAGGCGTCGCTCAGGGGTGGGCGACGTTACCAGGCGCGATCGGTGACGGGCAACTCGTGATGCGCCCGCGCGGCACATTCCCGAAAGTGACCGAAAACCATTGCGGTAATCGGTGGGTGATGGTTGACTGCGGCAACCCCTGCTGTACTGCGGCTGAGAGGGAGGCCATGTGCCCTTGCTCGCACGTCGTCGAACACGCCTGCAAAGGCACTGATCAATGTTTCGGAGTTCGACCAGCCCGCTGGCACCGCTGGACCAGGTGCCGGCGACAACCCGTCCACGCCACCCGTTCCCCGCTCCACCCCGTCGAAAGGACACGTTGATGTCGGCACGAGCGTCCCGTAGGGCGACCGCCCTGATGGCTGTCCTGACCATGGTGTTCAGCATGCTGTTGCTGCGGCCGGCGCCGGCCCATGCCGACGGCCACGTGTTGCCCGGAAACGAGTCCGACGTCGGCGTGTTCACCAATGGCCTGACCGACTCCATGGACATCGGTGAGCCGACATACCAGAACGTGGAGCAAGTGCGGGCGGCGCTCGCCCCCGGCGTGCCCTACACCGCGGGCAACATGTACCAGAGCATCTTCGAGGCGGACCTGGCCGCCGGCGGCACGGACTACTACCTGGACCGGGTGCTCGGGGTGACGGGCACCTCCGGACCGACGATCCTGCAGACCCGCGGCCGCTCGCTGTACATGCGCGGCACCAGCAATGCCAACTTCACCACTATGGGCTTCGCCGGCTCCGCCTACGCCGGCGGGCCCAACAACCTGGGCAACTTCTACACCGTCACCGTGCCCGGCCAGACGGTCTCGGAGCAGAGTGCGAACCGGTTCAACGCGCCCAGCCACATGGCCGACAGGTACACCATCGGCAGCACCGGGGTCACCGCGGACCTGAAGAAGTTCATCACCTACGACAACGTCGCGGTCACCACGATCACCTTCAACAACCCCGGTGACGCGGCAGCCAGCTTCACCGTCCGCGCGGCGTCCCCCATCGCCACCCAGGCCACCGACGAGCCGGACGAGTTGACCGGCCGCCGCACGCTCACCAGCGGGTCCAACAACGGCCTGATCGACACCCCGTGGAGCACCGTCACCATCGGCCTGAAGGCCACCGGATTCACCCGCAACGGGACCACGCTGGACCGCGACATCACCGTCCCGGCCGGCGACTCCGTGGCGATCTCGGTGGTCGGCGTGTTGTACTCCGACGCCCTGCCGGAATCCCGGGCCAGCTTCTACGACTACGCCGCGATGGCGCCCGCCGACGCCTTCCGCGAGGGCGTGACGGAGTTCAACCGCCGGTGGGCCGCGGACATCCCCTACATCAGCGTGCCGGATCCGGCGGTGCAGAAGGCGATCATCTACCGCTGGTGGGGCGAGCGCTACAACAGCCTGGACACCAATGAACCGGGCTACGTCTACCAGTACCCGACCACCATCGAGGGCGTGAACCTGTACCAGAACGCGATCGTGCTCACCCAGCCGATGCACCTGCAGGACACCAAGTGGATCCGCAATCCGTACCTGGCGTACGGGCAGATCCTGAACGTCGGCGAGCTGTCCGGGTCCTCCGCTTTCCTGGACAGCCCGGGCCACACCAGCTGGAACAACCACTACTCGCAGTACCTCGCCACCGCCGGCCTGGAGGCCTACAACGTGCACGGCGGCGGGACACAGATCGCCGAGCGGTTCGCGCACTACTTCGAAGGTGACGGCGTCGGCCAGTTGGAGCACTACGACGGCAACGGCAACAACCTGATCGCCTACGACACCAACTACATGCCGGGTAACGACGCGGACGCCATCAGCTTCGGATTCCCCAAGGCGACCGCATCGGCACCCGGCGCGCGCACCATCGAGCGGCCCGAGTCCGCCTATGTCTGGGGCGACTTCGACGCTGCCGCGCAGCTCTACGCGATCGCCGGCGCGGACCAGGCCAAGGTCGACGCGATGAACGCCAAGGCCGACGACATCCGCGACGCCATTCTGGACAACCTGTGGAGTCCGAGCATGCGGATGTTCCTGGCCGGAACGTCCTACGGCGCCACCTCCGGCGCCAGCAGCGGCGGCACCACCAACCCGCTGCCGGTGGAGGAGCGCACGCTGATCCCGGCCCGGGAGTCCAACCTGTACGACATCTACGCCGAGAACCTGATCCCGCTGGACCGGGCGGCCGACTACGCCGACGGGTTCCGGTTCCTGCGTTACGGCGACAACTTCCCGATCTTCCCCTTCTACACGGCCAACCAGTACGACAAGAACGCCTACCGCATCGGCGGATCCAACAACTTCTCCAACATCAACTTCACCGTGCAGTACCGAGGGGTGCGCTCGGCGCTGCGCTACTACGACCCGGACCACAAGTACGTCACGCCGGAGTACGCCGAGCGGCTGCTGCAGTGGATGGCCTGGAGCATCTATCCGGGCGGGAACCTGTTGGCGCCCAACCAGGCGGAGTACTACTCCAACTGGAACCCGGCCACCCAGACCTACAACCGCAACAACCCGTACCACGTGATGCTCGGCAACATGAACTACATCTACATCGAGGACATGGCCGGCCTGCAGCCGCGGTCCGATGACGTGATCGAGCTGTGGCCGATCGACCTGGGCTACGACCACTTCATGGTGAACAACCTGCGCTACCACAACAACGACGTCACCATCGTGTGGGACGCGGACGGCTCGCACTACGGCCTGGGCGCCGGCTACAGCCTGTTCCTCAACGGGGAGAAGAAGGTCACCACCGATGGCATCGGCCGGCTCAGCTACGACCCCAACACCAACGAGGTGGACGCCGCCGACGGCCTGACCGTCACCTTCACCGCGACCGAGGGCTCCGAGTTCCCGACCGCCAAGGACACCGTGGTGGACGACACCCGGGTGGTGGACTACCTGAAGACGGCCGGCATCGATCTGACCGAGGACGCCGAGAACCTGGCACGGGGCGCTGCGCTCAGCTCCTCCTACACCCAGGACGGCGTGCGGCCGACGCCGTGGCGGAACTTCCACACGCCCGGCTGGAGCACCTCGTCGATGAACTACACCCCGGGTGCCATCAAGACCACCGAACGTCCGGTGTCCCTGGATGCCGTCACCGACGGCCAGACGGTCAACGAGCCGTACTGGGGCAACTACGGCACCACCGAGCCGGACGGGTACGTGCAGCTGGACTTCGGCGGCGCCGAGACGTTCGACAACGTCAAGGTGTTCTTCGTCAGCGACCGGCAGAACGGTGGCTACCACCAGCCGCTGAGGTACAAGGTGCAGATCCCGGATGGTGCCGGCGGCTGGACGACGATCCCGGATCAGTTCAAGGCACCGAAGATCCCGGGTCCGAAGTTCAACGAGGCACTGTTCCAGCCGGTGACGGCGGACAAGCTGCGGGTGACCTTCGAGAACGCGCCCGGCTACTACACCGCGATCTCCGAGATCCAGGTGTTCGACTCCGGCCGCGACGTACCGCCGGTGGTGAACGACCCGCCGACCATCACCGCCGCGGTGAACTCGGCCAACGACGGCAACCTGTCCACCACCCTGGTGGCCACCGCCACCGACGACGGGATACCGGACGACGGTGAACTGACCTACGGCTGGGAGGTGCAGGCCAAGCCGGACGGCGCCGGCGTGATCTTCTCCGACGCGGGTGCGTTGACCACCACCGTCACCGGCACGGTGCAGGGCGAGTACACCTTCCGGTTCTGGGCCGACGACGGCGAACTGCGCAGCGAGAAGTCCGTGACGGTCACCCTGACGCCGAAGGCGATCTCGGCGGAGTTCGGCTCCCAGGCGACCATCAGCACCAGCGGCTCGGCCAGCTGGGAGGACCCGTCCAAGGTCAACCTGCCCAGCACCCCGGCCAGCTCGAGCCCCGGCACCAACAACGGATGGGGCACCTGGGGGCAGCCGCAGAACGGCACCAGCGTCGCGACCGCGGCCTGGATCCGCTACACCTGGTCCTCGCCCATCCTGATGACCTCCTCGGACATCTACTGGTACGACGACAACGGCGGAACCCGCACGCCGCGTGCGGACACCTACGCCATCGAGTACTCCGACGACGGCAGCACCTGGACCCCGGTCACCCTGACCGGCGACTCCAGCTATGCCGGCGGGCTGGCCAAGAACACCTACAACCACTTCGAGTTCGAGCCGGTCAAGGCCAGCCAACTGCGCATTCGCATCTGGGGTGTGCAGTCCGGCGGCGCCGGCACCGGTGTGCTGCGGTGGCGGGTGAACGGCGACACCGTCGAAACGGTGGCCAGTCCGGTGATCATGCGCACCACCACCGGGGTGATACCGGCACTGCCGGAGAACCTGGACGTGGTGTACTCCCACGGCGATCGCGACGTGCTGCCGTTCCACTGGCAGGAGATCACCGCGGACATGGTGGCCACCGACAACGTGGAGCCGTTCGTGGTGTACGGCACCAACTCGGCATACGGACTGATCGCCGAGGCGCAGATCTACGTGCGGCCGGAGACCGCCAGCGGCGGCATCTCCATCCAGGGCGTGGAGAGCTTCGAACAGACCGTCAAGCGCGGCGAACTGCCGTACCTGCCGTCCCGGGTGCTGGTGTCCTACAACGACGGCTCCCGGGACAACCAGGCCATCGGGGTGGACTGGGACTTCGACGAGGCGATCGTGCAGACGGCCGGCGTGTACACCATCCACGGCGATCTCGTGCTGCCCGACTACGTCGGCACAGCCGGGGCGACGTCGACCACCCTCACGCTGACCGTGCAGGGCGACCCGGCGGTGCGGTCGGTGTCGGTGACCCCGGCGACCGTGACCGTCGGTCTGGGCGAGTCCCAGCAGTTCACCGCGGAGGTCGACGCGGTGTGGGGCGCCGACGACGCGGTGGTCTGGGCGGTGTCCGGCGCATCCTCGGCGGACACCACCATCGGGGCGGACGGGCTGCTGACGGTGGCGGCCGACGAGACGGCGGCCAGGATCACCGTCACCGCCGGCTCGGTATTCGATGCCGAGCAATCGGGTTCGGCCACCGTGACCGTGGACCTGCCGACGGTGTCCCTGCAGGCCCAGCGCACCGAGCAGCAGTTCGGCAAGGGCAACGGGACCAAGCTGTCCTCGTGGGTGGTACTGCCCACCGGCAAGGCGGCCTTCCCGACGGTGGAGTTCTACGACGGTGACGAGCTGGTGGCCACCGTCACCGGGAACGAGGGCGGCAAGGCGGACTACTGGCTGCCCAGGGATGCGGCCGTCGGCACCCACGTGCTGACCGCCGTGTTCGTGAACGCCGCCGGCGGCCGCTACAGCTCGCCGCCGCTGAGCATCACGGTGGTCCAGCGGTAGCACGCCGATCGACCCGGGGAGGGCCCGCCGAGCCAGGCGGGCCCTCCCGCGGCCGTCCACCCGCCATCCGGAACGGCGCGAGCGGCGGCCCGGCCGGCCGGTCCCCGGATGGATCAACTCAGCACGGGCCACGGCTCCGCAGAACGGCGGCGCGGCAGGCGAAGTCCTGCCGCGGAGCCCCCGGAGCAGGTGGCGGGTGGCATCAGAATGCGGGGAGCGCCGGGGGCAGGTGGCGGGTGGCGTCAAAACGCGGTGGCCGCCGGAGCAGGTGGCAGGGTGGCGTCAGAACGCGGTGGACGCCCGCAGCACC
>DASSTH010000479.1:0-2769 GCA_035708025.1 Nakamurella sp.
CCAGGTGCCCGAGTCCCAGGCGAACTTCGTGTGGTTGCCGCTGCGGGAGCGGGCCGCCGACTTCGCCGCGCACTGCGAGCAGCACAAGGTGATCGTGCGGCCGTTCGCCGACGCCACCGGCGGGGTGCGGGTCACCGTCGGCGCCCCCGACGAGAACGACGCGTTCCTGGCCGCGGCCGCGTCCTGGCCCGGGCTCGCGACCCCGCGGAGTCGACTACCTGAGGACGCGGCATGGCGCGTTCCGGGACAGTCGACTCCTGCGATCAGGCCGCCAGCAGCCGCCAGATCGCCACGATGCCCAGGCACACGATGATCCCGCGCAGCACCGGGGCGGGCAGCTTCCGGCCGACCTTGGCCCCGATGAACCCCCCGCACAGCGTGCCGGCCGCGATCAACCCGGCGGCCGCCCAGCTGATCTGGTCGAACGCCACGATCGTGTAGGCCGTGGCGGCCACCAGGTTCACCCCGAGGCTGAGCACGTTCTTCAGCGCGTTCACCCGCTGCAGCGACTCCGGCAGCAGGGCGCCCATCACGCCGACCAGCAGCACGCCCTGCGCGGCCGCGAAATACCCGCCGTACACGCCGATCAGGTAGGTGGAGATGATCACGGCGACGGTGCGGCCGCGGGTCTCCTCCGCCTCGTCCCGGCCCTTCAGCGCCGCGCGGCGACGCAGCCAGCGCTGGATGAACGGCTGGGTGATCACCAGCACGATGGCCACGACCAACAGGATCGGCACCACCGTCTCGAAGGTGGTGGCCGGCAGGTGCAGCAGCAGGAACGCCCCGGTGATCGCCCCCAGGATCGACGCGGGCAGTTGCTGCCGGACCCGCGGCGCCTGGCCCTTGAGCTCCCGGCGGTAGCCCCACGACCCGGACAGCCCGCCGGGCACCTGGCCGATGGCGTTGGACATGGTGGCCACCCGGGGCGGGAAGCCGAAGGCGATGAGGGTCGGGAAGGTCACCAGCGTGCCGGAGCCCACGATCGTGTTGATGGTGCCCGCCCACACGCCGGCCAGGAAGATCAGCCCGATCTCCAGCCCGCTCACCGGGCAAACCCTACGGAACCGTTCCGCCGCACCAGCACGGCGGTCTCGCGCGGGCGGCCGGGCCACCGACGACCGCGCCTACCGGTGTCGCATCGTGCGAACCGGTAGGCACCGGTTGCCGCCGCGAGCCCTTCCCGGCCGGCTGACCTCGGCGGTCCGGCCGGGCCGGGCTCCGCCGGTCACCGGCCGGTCGCCACCGAAGGTGGCTGCCGATCACCCTCGGGTGCCGGCGGCGTCGCCTCAGCCGGTGGCGGCGGTGCGCCGGGGCAGCACCCAGCCCGGCCGCGGGAAGTGGCAGGTGTAGCCGTTCGGGTAGGTGATCAGGTAGTTCTGGTGTTCCGACTCGGCCTCCCAGAACGGCCCGGCCGGCTCGATCGTCGTCACCGCCCTGCCCGGCCACAGCCCCGACGCGTCGACGTCGGCGATGGTGTCCCGGGCGACCTGCTCCTGTTCCGGCGTCTGCGGGAAGATCGCCGACCGGTAGCTGGTGCCGATGTCGTTGCCCTGTCGGTTCAGGGTCGACGGGTCGTGGATCTGGAAGAAGAACGCCAGGATGTCCCGATAGCTGGTCTGCCCGGGGTCGAAGACGATCTCCACCGCCTCGGCGTGGCCGGGGTGGTTGCGATAGGTGGCGTGATCGTTCTCGCCGCCGGTGTAGCCGACCCTGGTGGCCAGCACGCCGGGCTGGCGGCGGATCAGGTCCTCCATGCCCCAGAAGCAACCGCCGGCCAGCACGGCCGTCTCGGTGCCCGGCATGCGGGTGACTTCACCGGTGTCGTGGGGTCCGCTGGTCATGATGCCTGCTCCTTGGTGTGGGTGGTGTCGGTCGTCTCGAACAGCGCGCGGTACTCGCCGTAACCCTGGGCCTCGAGTTCGGCGACCGGGATGAAGCGCAGCGCCGCGGAGTTCATGCAGTACCGCGTGCCGCCGGCGTCCCTGGGGCCGTCCGGGAAGATGTGCCCCAGATGGCTGTCCGCCCCCGAGGACCGCGCCTCGGTGCGGATCATCCCGTGCGAGCGGTCCACCTCCGCACGCACCGCGGCCGGCTCGATCGGCTTGGTGAAGCTGGGCCATCCGGTGCCGCTGTCGTACTTGTCGGTGGACGAGAACAGCGGCTGGCCGGAGACCACGTCCACATAGATGCCGGCCTGGTGGTTGTCCCAGTACTCGTTGCGGAAGGCCGGTTCGGTACCACCCTGCTGCGTCACCCGGAGCTGATCCTCGGTGAGGCGGCGCAACGCCTCCGGAGTCTTTCGGTAGTCCTGCGACATGATCTCTCCTGTTCTGCCGCCGCTGGCTGCGGCGTCATCTATGCCAACACGAGGTGAATCCGTTTTGGTCCCGCGGCCGGGTCAGGGGCGGACGCGGATGACGGTCTTCCCGCTGATCCGTTCGGTTGCGTTGAAGGCGGCCACGGCATCGTCGAGGCCGGCGACGCGGCCGATGTGTGGTCGCAGCCGCCCGTCCACCACCCACCGGGCGATCCTGGCCAGTGGTGCGGGATCGGGGACCACCACGAACCCGACCGCGCGGCCGCCGGCGGGCGGCGGCTCCGGCACCCCGGCGATGGTCACCAGCGTCCCCCCGGCCCGCACCTGGTCCGCCGACCGCCGCCCGATGTCGCCGCCGATCACGTCGAACACCAAATCCACCTCGCCCACGTCGGTCAGGTTTTCGGTGTCGAGGTCGAGGAACTCGTGGGCGCCGAAGTCGAGCGCCTTCT
>DASSTH010000480.1:0-4186 GCA_035708025.1 Nakamurella sp.
AGTCCGAGCGCCCGCTCGGCGACGTCCCTCATGCCGCCCGCAACCCTGCGGGCAGCACCGCGCGCGGCGTACCGGTCCGGCCTGGCGGGTGGGTTGTCACGGATTCCCTCCAACAGTTCACGGCGATTAGTGTAGTCGCCACTACGGTGATGGAACAGTCTCGTCGTAGTTGCTACCGACCGAGAGTGCGGCCGGCCGGCCGCGCACACCGAGCGACGCGTCACGGCGCGTGGCCGGGTCCGGCTGCGTCCGGAGCAGGCTGCGGTAGACCAGCGGCAGGATGCCGCCGTGCCGGAAGCAATCGACCTCGCCGGGGGTGTCCAGCCGGGCCCGGGCCCGGAATTCGACGGTCCGCCCCCGCGGGTGCTCGGCGCGGACCGTGACCGAACCTCGCAGCAGCCGCGCCGGATCGGCGAGGCCGCGCACGTCGAAGCGCTCGGTGCCGTCCAGGCCGAGCGATTCGGCGCCGTCCCCCGGTAGGAATTCCAGCGGAAGCACGCCCAGCTGCACCAGGTTCGACCGATGGATCCGCTCGAAGGATCGGGCCAGCACCGCTCGGACGCCCAGCAGCGCCGTGGCCTTCGCCGCCCAGTCCCGGGACGACCCGGTCCCGTATTCCTGGCCGGCGATCACCAGCAGCGGCACGGCGTTGCGGGCGTAGGACCGCGCCGCCGCGTAAATCGTCACCTCGCGTCCGCCGTCACCGAGGTCGCGGGTCAGCCCGCCCGGGCGGCCCGGCGCCAGCGCGTTCCGCAGCCGCCGGTTGCTGAAGGCGCCGCGGATCATCACCTCGGCGTTGCCGCGGCGCGCCGCGTAGCTGCTCAGCTCATTGGCCGGCACCCCGCGGGTGGTGAGGTACCGACCGGCGACGCTGTCCTCGGGAATGCGTCCGGCGGGGCTGATGTGGTCGGTGGTCACCGAATCGCCGAGCAGCAGCAGCGCGCGCCCGCCGCGGAGGTCCTGCGGCGGCGCCGGCTCGGCACCGATGTCCCGCAGGAACGGCGGCCGGGTCAGGTAGTTCGATTCGGGCGGCCAGTCGAAGAACCCGCCCGCGGGCGCGTCGATCGCCCGCCACCGCTCGTCCCCCTCGAACAGGTCCCGGTAGGCGGTGCGGTAGAGGTCGGGCGTGTGAGTGGACGACACCACTCGGTCGATCTCCTCGTCGCTGGGCCAGATCTCGGACAGCCGAACCGGGCGGCCGGCCGCGTCGTGACCGACCGGCTCGGCGGACAGGTCCACCAGCACGGAACCGGCCAGTGCGTAGGCCACCACCAGCGGCGGGGACGCGAGGTAGTTCAGCTCCACGTCGTTGTGGATGCGGCCCTGGAAGTTGCGATTGCCGGAGACCACGGCGGCCAGCCGCGCCCCGTTTCCCGCGGCGCGCGCCGCCTGCGGGGTCAGCGGGCCGGAGTTGCCGATGCACGTCATGCATCCGTAACCGACGCAGTGGAAGCCCAACGCGTCCAACGGATCGGCCAGCCCGGCGCGCTCGAGATAGTCGGTGACCACGCGGGATCCCGGTGCCAGGCTGGTCTTCACCCACGGCTTGCTGCGCAGGCCGCGACGGACGGCGTTCCTGGCGAGCAGGCCGGCACACACCATCACGTGCGGGTTGGAGGTATTGGTGCACGAGGTGATGGCGGCGATGGCGACGGACCCGTCCGGCAGCCGGTCCTGCGGTGGCGGCCGGTCGGGTCGGGGCGGGCGGCCCACCGCGGCGGCCACACTCGCCGGCACCTCGGCCAGCGGCACCCGGTCCTGCGGGCGGGCCGGACCGGCCAGCACGGGCCGCACGTCGCCGAGATCGAACCGCACCCGCACGTCGTAGCGCACCGGGCCGGACGGCCACCACAGGCCCTGCAGCCGGCAGTACGCCTCGATCATCCCGACGTGGTCGGTGGATCGGCCGGTCAACGCCAGGTATTCGATGGCCGCGGCATCGACCGGGAAGTACCCGACGGTGGCGCCGTACTCCGGCGCCATGTTCGCGATGGTGGCACGGTAGCCGACCGGCAGCCGGGCGGCCGCCTCGCCGCAGAACTCGACGAAACATCCCACCACACCGACCGAACGCAACCGCTCGGTGATCGCCAGCACCAGATCGGTGGCGGTGACCCCGGCACCGAGGCGGCCGGTCAGTTCGACCCCGACCACCCGGGGCACCGCCAACTCGATGGGCCGGCCCAGCAGTGCCGATTCCGCCTCGATCCCGCCGACGCCCCAGGCCAGCACGCCCAGCCCGTTGACCATCGTGGTGTGCGAGTCGGTCCCGGCGCAGGTGTCCGGGAACGCGACGCCGTCCCGCAGTTCCACCACCCGCGCCAGCCGCTCCAGGTTGATCTGGTGCATGATCCCGCGGCCCGGCGGCACCACCCGGAATCCCTGCAGCGTGGTGCCCCACTTCAGCAGCGCGTACCGCTCGGCGTTGCTGCCGTAGTCGCCTTCCAGGTTGCGGCGCAGTGCATCCGGCCGTCCGGCGACCTCGGTGACGATGGAGTGATCGACGGTCAGTTCGGCGGGGATGTGCGCCCGCACCAGGCCGGGATCGCCGCCGCCGGCGGCGACCGCTTCGCGCAGCGCCGCCAGGTCGGTGAGCAGCGGAACGCCGTTGGTGTCGTGCAGGAACAGCCGGGACGGCCGGAACGGGATCGCCCCGCCGGCCAGCCCACCGGTGGCGAACGCGGCGATCTGCTCGGCGGTGATCGTCTCGCCGTCCTCGTGGCGCAACAGGTTCTCCAGCAGGATCCGCTGGGTCACCGGCAGGGAGTCCGCGCCGGGGACGGCGTCCACCCGGTGCACCACGCATCGCCTTCCGCCCAGCCGGGTCTCGGTGCGGCTGCGGAAGCTGTCCGGCCCGGCGGTGATCGAGACGGCCGTCATCCCGGCTCCGGTGCACAGCGCTGCGCGATGGCCGCGGCAATGGCACGGGTCCCGTCGGCCGCCGTGCCGTCCGCGGCGATGCGCGCCGCGCCGTCGTGCAGTGCCTTCTGTACCGCGGTCCGCAGGGTCTGGGCGGCGTCCGGCTCGCCGATGTGGTCCAGCATCATCGCCGCGGCGAGGATGGCGCTGATCGGGTTGGCCAGGTCGCGGCCGGCCAGTTGTGGCGCGCTGCCATGGATCGGTTCGAAGTAGGCGCAGTCGTCACCGATGTTGCCGCCGGCGCAGAACGCCACGCCGCCCACGGTGCCGCCGCCGAGGTCGCTGAGGATGTCTCCGAACATCGATTCGGTGACCAGCACGTCGAATCGCTCCGGTTGCATGACCAGCGCCTGGGCCGCCGCATCCACGTACATGCAGTCCGCCTGGACGTCCGGATACTCCGCGGCGACCTCCAGGAACACCGAGCGGAACAGGTACATGCTGCGCAGCACGTTGGACTTGTCCACGCAGGTCACCCGGGCGGCCCGTCCGTCGCCGGCCGGTCGCCGGCGCCGCGCGAGCTCGAAGGCGTAGCGCACCACCCGTTCCGCGCCCGGCCGGGTGATGAGCAGGACGTCGGCGACGGCCGTGTCGTTGCCGATCCCGCGGCCCCGAGAGGCGTACAGGCCCTCGGTGTTCTCCCGGACGATCACGTAGTCGATATCGCCGGGTCGTGGACGGAGCGCGCTGGGCGCCCCGGGGTACAGCCGCACCGGCCGCACGTTGGCGTACAGGTCCAGGCCGTTGCGCAGGATGCCGCCCAGCAGACCCGCCTCCGTCCCGTCCGGCAGCCGCACGTCGGGCAGGCCGACGGGCCCCTTGAGGGTCGCGTGGCACGTCCGCACGGTGTGCAGAGCTGCGTCGGACAGCGCCGACCCGGTGCGCCGGTAGGCATCCGCGCCGCCGTCCAGGAACTGCAGGTCCAGCTGGAAACCGTGCCGCCGGCCCAGTTCCGCCACCGCGCCGAGGGCGGCGTCGATCAGCACCGGGCCGATGCCGTCACCCCGGATCACCCCGATGCGGTAGCTGCGGCCGGCCACCCTCATCCCCCGGCACGCCGGCCGGTGGCCAGCACGTCGTGCAGGAATCGCTGGACGTGGCCGGCCATCTTGCGTCCGCTGTGCGCGGCACCGGGCACCAGGTCGAAACGCACCTCGACGCCGTGCTCGGTCCAGTTCCGGTGCAGGGCGGTCAGCCGCTCGATCCTGGTGTCGCCGCCGGCATCCAGTCCGGGCTCGGCGATCTCCCAGGTCTCGGTGTCCGCGTC
>DASSTH010000481.1:0-6721 GCA_035708025.1 Nakamurella sp.
GCCGATGTTGTGGTCGTGGCCGAAGTTCTCGATCGCCACCTGCAGCGGGTGCCGCCGGCGATCCAGGTCGGCCACGATGGCCTCCCGGCGCCAGTACCGGTAGTGGTCGACGACGTTGCGGGAGTCGCCGCCGGCCAACAGTTCCGGGTCCAGCCGCGGGTCGATCGGCCACGGCTGCGGATGCGGCCCGACCCCGGCCGGCGGGGCCACCCCCGCCCATTCGGTCGGCCCGGCCGGTTCGCACGGCCCGGCGGGTTCGGTAGGCCCGGCCGGTTCGGCCGGCCCCGGCTCTTCCGTCACCGGTCCTCGGGGTTCGCCAGGCCCAGGTCCGCCAGCCCCAGCAGGTACCGGTAGGGCAGCCCGCGGGCCCGGATCGCCTCGGCCGCGCCGGTGTCCCGGTCGATCACGGTGGCCACGCCGACGACGCTGGCCCCGGCCTCGGTGAGCGTGTCGACCGCCTGCAGCACGGAGCCCCCGGTGGTCGAGGTGTCCTCCACGGCCAGCACCCGGAGCCCCGTCACCGCAGGTCCCTCGATCCGCCGGCCCATCCCGTGGTCCTTGGCCTGCTTGCGCACCACGAACGCGTCCAGCGGCCGGCCCGGCGCGTGCAGCATGGCCAGCGCCACCGGGTCCGCGCCCAAGGTCAGGCCGCCCACCGCGTCGAACGTCCAGTCGCCGGTCAGTTGCCGCAGCAGCACGCCGATCAGCGGCGCGGCCTCGTGGTGCAGCGTGGGTACCCGCGCGTCGACGTAGTAGTCGGCCTCCCGGCCCGACGCCAGCACCACCCGGCCGTGCACCACGGCCAGGTCGCGGACCAGGCCGGCCAGCCGGGCCCGGAGATCGGCGTCGACGGCGGGAGCGGTGTCCTCATCCCGGGTGTGCACGCCGCCAGCCTGGCACAGTTCCGCGCCGCGCCCGTGCACCGGCCCCGGTAGGGTCGGGCGCACCGCATCGATCATCGCCCCAGCGAGGAGGCACGCCGGTGCCCGACCTTCCCGACATCGACGTCAGCACCATCCCGACCGCCCGGCTGCAGGTGTGCGTGCGCTGGGTGGCGGACCGTGACGACGGCGAGCCCGTGGTGTTCGTGCACGGCAACGTGTCCTCGTCACCGTTCTTCTTTCCGGCGATGCGCAGCCTGCCGGAGCGGTTCCGGCCGATCGCCGTGGACCTGCGCGGGTTCGGCGGCACGGACACCGCCCCGGTGGACGCCAGCCGGGGGTTGCGGGACTTCTCCGACGACCTGCTGGCGACCATGGATGCGTTGGACCTGGAGCGGGCGCATCTGGTCGGGTGGTCGATGGGCGCCGGCGTGGTGATGCAGGCCGCCATCGATGCCGCCGAGCGGGTCGGCTCGCTGACCCTGATCAACCCGGTGTCGCCCTTCGGCTTCGGCGGCACGGCGGGGCTGGACGGCCGCCTGCTGTCCCCGGACGGCGCGGGATCGGGCGGCGGCACCGCCAACCCGGATTTCGTCCGGGCATTGGCCGACGGTGACACCTCGTCGGACAGCCCCAACTCACCGCGCTCGGTGCTGTGGACGTTCTACGTGGCCCCCGGGTGGGACGGCGAGGACGAGGAGAGCTACGTGGCGTCGATGCTGTCCACGTCGATCGGTGACGACAACTACCCGGGCGACTCGGTGCCGTCGCAGGCGTGGCCCGGCGTGGCGCCCGGGCGGCGAGGGGTGTTGAACACCATGTCGCCGACGTACCTGGACCTGTCCGGCATCGTCGACATCGAGCCCCGGCCGCCGATCCTGTGGGTGCGCGGCGAGCTGGACCAGATCGTCTCGGACACCTCGTCGTTCGACCTGGCGCAACTCGGTGCCCTAGGCGTGCTGCCGGGGTACCCGGGCGCGGACGTCGTTCCGCCGCAGCCGATGGTCTCGCAGACCCGCTCGGTGCTGGACGGCTACACCTCGGCCGGCGGGTGGTACCGGGAAGTGGTGCTCCCCGCGGTGGGGCACTCGCCGCACATCGAGGACCTGACGGCCTTCCTGGAGGCGCTGGTGCCCCACCTGGACGGCGCGACCCGGGACTGAACCCGGCCGGTTTCGCACACTGCGTCTAGCAAGGAGTAGCGATGAGCCTTGCGCCGACCTTGGCGATCGACGCCCGCGGTCTGGTCAAGCAGTTCCGTCGGCCGGGGGACCAGACGGTGCGTGCGGTGGACGGACTGGACCTCGCGGTGCCGGCCGGTCAGATCGTCGCGTTCCTCGGGCCCAATGGGGCCGGCAAGACCAGCACGCTGGACATGCTGCTGGGGCTGTCCACCCCGGACGCCGGCGGCGCCCTGGTGGTCGGCATGCCGCCGCGCGCTGCGGTGCTGGCCGGCAGGGTGTCCGCGGTGCTGCAGACCGGTGGGCTGCTGGCGGATCTGACGGTCGCCGAGACGGTGCGGCTGATCGCGTCGACGTTCCGGGCGCCACGCCCGGTGTCCGAGGTGATGCGGCGGGCCGGGCTCTCCGAGTTGGCCGGCCGCCGGGTCTCCAAGTGCTCCGGGGGTGAGCAGCAGCGGCTGCGCTTCGCGTTGGCCCTGCTGCCCGACCCGGAGGTGCTGATCCTGGACGAGCCGACCGCGGGTATGGATGTCGGTGCCCGACACGAGTTCTGGGACACCATGCGGGCCGACGCCGACTCCGGGCGCACGGTGGTGTTCGCCACCCACTACCTGCAGGAGGCGGACGCCTTCGCCGAGCGCATCGTGATGATCGCCAGGGGCAGGGTGGTCGCGGACGGGACGACCAGCCAGATCCGGGCGCTGGGTTCCGGGCGCATCATCTCGGCCGAGCTGCCCGAGCACGACACCGAACAATGGCTGGACCGGGTGCGATCGGTGCCCGGGGTGGCGGGGGTGACGGTGCGCGGTCGCCGGGTCGAACTGACGGCCGCGGACACCGACGCGGTCGCGCTGGTGCTGCTGCGCGATCTGGCCGCCCACCAGTTGGAGATCGCTCCGGCCAACCTGGACACCGCGTTCCTGACGCTCACCGGAGAACGGATAACGGATAAGCCGGATGCGCACAGCGGCGGCAGCACGGCGGTGAACGCATGAACCCCACCTACCTGGCGCTCGAGCTCAAGCGGTACTTCCGCGACTACCTGGGCGTGTTCTTCACGGCGGTGCTGCCGTGCTTCCTGTACGTGATCTTCGGTGCGGCCCAGTCTTGGTCGAAGGAGCCGGCGGGCAACGGCAACGTCGCGATGTACGTGATGGTCTCGATGGCCGCCTACGGGGCGGTCACCGGGACGGTCAGCATCGGTGGCTCGGCAGCCGTCGAGCGGATGCAGGGCTGGGGCCGGCAACTCGGCCTGACGCCCATGCGGGACGCGACCTTCGTCGTCACCAAGGCTGTGGTCGCAATGATCGTCGCGCTGATCCCGGTCGGCCTGATCTACCTGATCGGGTACTTCACCGGAGCGCGCGGGATCGCCTCGGCCTGGATCATCGCGGCGGTGATCGTGCTGGTGGGGGCGGCGATCTTCTCCGTCTACGGCCTGATCTTCGGTCTGGCGTTCCGCAGCGAGTCGGCGGTGGGCGCGGCGAGCGGATCGCTGGTGATCCTGGCATTCCTGGGCAACCTGTTCTTCCCGCTGTCCGGCACGCTGCTGACCATTGCGAAGTTCACCCCGCTGTACGGCTACGTGTCGCTGGCGCGGCGCGCGCTGACCGAGGGTCACATCCTGAACGGCACCTCGTCGGCCGACATGCTGTACGAACCGCTGTGGCAGCCGCTGGTGAACATGGCCGTGTGGACAGCGATCTTCGGCGCGCTGGCGGTGGGGGCGGTGCGGGTCGGTCGCCGCCGGCAGTAGCCCCGCGGTGTCGCGGCCGCCCGGTCAGGTGCGGGTGTCGCGGTCCACGCGATAGGCGACCGACCGCACCAGTGACCGCGGGGCCAGCCGGGCGGCGAGGGCCACCGCCTTGTACAGCCGGCCCGGGATGGTGAGCATGCGGCCGGACCGCAGCCCGTCCAGCGCGTCGTCCACCACCGTCTGCACGTCGACGTAGAGCAGCTCCGGCTTGCCGGTCATGTCGATGCCGGCTCGTTGGTGGAACTCGGTGTGCACGAATCCCGGGCACACCGCGATGACCCGGACGCCGCTGCCGCGCAACGACATGGCGATGCCCTCGGTGAAGGAGATGACCCACGCCTTGGAGGCCGAGTAGGCGGACCCCCGGCCGGGCAGCATGCCGGCCACCGACGCGACGTTGACGATGCCGCCGTGCCGGCGCCGGATCATCCCGGGTAGCGCCGCGTGGGTCAGCAGCATGACGGCGGTGACGTTCAGGTTGAGTTGTTCCAGCAGTTGGGCGTCGGAGGCGGTGACGAAGCCCGTGCCCACGCCCTTGCCGGCGTTGTTGACCAGCAGGTCGACCGGACGGGAGTCGTCCCGCAGCCGGGCCGTCACCCGGGCCAGTTGCGCGGCGTCGGTGAGGTCGGCCGGTAGCACCTCGACCTCGGGGGCTCCGGCGGCCAGCAACTCCGGGCGCTGGGACTCCAGCCGGGCGGCGTCGCGGGCCACCAGCACCAGCGAATGACCGTCGGCGGCCAGCCGGCGGGCGAACGCCGCGCCGATGCCTGCGGTGGCGCCGGTGACGAGGGCGGTGGGCATGGCCCCAACCTAGGGCAGGACGGTGGCGTCGCCTCCGCGGGGCGCCGGACCTGCGCCGGATCCGCCGGGCCGGATGCGCCTCCGCGGGTCGGCGGGCGCCAGATGTTCCTAGACGGGCCGGCGCCGGATGCGCGCCGGTCCTCGGACCGCCGGATGTGCGTTCCTCGGCCCGTTACCGGCATACTGAGCCGCCGTTAGCCACCGGAACGAGCCGGAGTTCGATTCATGCCTTTGATGAGCACATCAGCACCACGGGTCTCACCAGTTACTTCAGTCCCAGCAGTCCCAATGGTCCCAGGAGCACCGTCTCACCTGCCGGTGCGGCACGCCCTGCGCCGCCTGCTGGTGACGATGCTGGCCGCCCTGCTCGGCTGGACCCTGATCCCGGCAACGGGCGCGGCCGCGCAGACCGTCGAACTGCCCATGGCGGCGGGCGCCCTGGCCGGCGCCGCGACCGGTCTGGACGGGGCCGCGGTGGTCCGGGACGGCGGCGGGACGTACCGGCTGCTGGGCGACCGCGGCGACGGGCGCATCTACCGATCGGTGTACGCCTCGCAGTGGTCGGTGCCGCAGGCCGTGACCGGATCGGTGCGCGGCTTGCCTGCGACCGCGCTGTTCCCCGGTGGCCGGATGGCGCAACTGGTCGTCGGCACCGACGGTCACCTGTACCAGCGCGGATTTTCCGCGGGGAAGTGGCACGGCTGGCGCGGCACCGGCCTGACCGGTGCGATCGACGCCGGGGTGGCGCTGGCCACGCTGCCGGACGGCTCGCTGTTCGCGTTCTTCCTGCGAGCCGACCACCGGCTGTACCGCTCGCTGTACCGCGGGGGCCGGTGGACCGCCCCGGCACGGGTCAGCGGCGTCGTCGCAGGCGCACCGGCGGTCGCACAGGTGCCGGGCAGCAACCGGTTCGTGCTGGCAGTGGTGGGCTCCGAGGGCGTGCTGTACGCCGAGCCCCACCTGGACGGCCGCCGGCTCGGGTGGCGTTCCACCGGCCTGCGCGGCCTTGGCAACGCCCGCACCGTGCACGCCGGGTCCGTCGCCGCCGCCGTGGAGGGCCCGTACACCCACATCTTCGTGGTGGATCCGCACCGCGCGGTGCGGCAGGCGATCCTGTCCGGCGGCCGGTGGCGGGTCGGCGCGAGCCTGGGCGGCGTGGTCCGGACGGTCTCCGCGGTCGGGCAGGCCGCGCTGGGCCGGGTCGACGTGTTCGCCGTCGGCACCGACGGCCTGCTGTACCAGCGGGTCGGGCTCAAGGGCGGCTTCCCGTCCGGGTGGCACCGGGCTTCCGACGGTCAGGTCTCGACCGCGCCGGCGCCAGGCACCGCGCGCACCCTGGCCAGCACGCTGCTGGACCGCTGGGGCTCCTCGCTGAGCGGCAGCACCATGGTGCTGTCCGACCTGCGAGCCACCGCAGCCGGGAAGTCGGTCCGTACCAGTTGCGGCACGTCGGTGATGATCGACAAGCGGCTGCTCTCGGTCCTGCTGGCCGCCACCGACCGGTACCGGATCGGCATCTACGACATCGTGACCGGACACTCCTGCGACTCCGGCCAGCATCCCAAGGGCCGCGCCGCCGACATCAGCTCGATCGTCGACCCGCGTACCGGCGCCTCCAGCAACCTGCACGGCAACAACCCGTCGCTGGACCACGCCTTCGCCCAGTTCCTGGCCGACCGGCTGGCCCCGGTGGGCGGACTGGGGCAGCGAAACTGCGCCGGCCGGTCGGGTCTGTCCCTGGCGCCCCAGGTGCTGCTGTTCGACGACGGCTGCACCCATCAACACGTGGACGTCCGGCCGACCCCGAACGGCTGACCCCGCCCCAACCTCCGCGCCCGAGAGCCCGGCTCCGCTCGAGCGTGCCGTCAGCCACACCCACGGGGGTAGCGCGTTCTTGTCGCGACGTGCCGATCCCGGCCGGCGTGTCGCAACAGAACGGCGCTACGCCTGTCCACGCGGCTCAGAACGGCGCTACGCCTGTCCACGCGGCTCAGAACGGCGCTACGCCCGGCCACGGCCCCGCGCGGCTCAGAACGCCGCTTCCGGCACCTCCATCAGTGACGTGTCGGCGGCCTCCACCACGGCGCGCCGGGCGGACAGTT
>DASSTH010000482.1:0-9089 GCA_035708025.1 Nakamurella sp.
GCTCGAAACAGCGGGCCGCCTCCTCGTGGTGGAAGGCGTAGCTCCACACCAGTCCGCGGTCGCACCAGGTCTGAGCGGCGGGACTGCCGGTGGTGACCGTGCGCGAGTAGCGGCCGAGATCGAAGTAGTTGGTCAGCACGGCCGGGCGGTCCAGGCCGCCGGCGAGCCTCATCGGGGCGCCACCGTGAAGCGCCGGTTGGCCAGGCTGGGGTTGGTCGTGCGTACCTCGGCGATCCGCTGCCGGTCGATGTCGGCGACGGCCAGTCCGGGCCGCTCCCCCGCTCCGGCGATCACCGTGCCCATCGGATCGACGATGATGCTCTGCCCGCAGGACGCCGGGCCGGTCTGGTCGGCGGCCGCGAGGTAGATCGTGTTCTCGATGGCGCGGGCGGCGACCAGGGTGCCCCAGTGGCGCTCCTTGGCGGGGCCGACGATCCACGCGGACGGCAGGGCCACCAGATCGGCGCCGGCGTCGGTCAGCCAGCGGAACGCCTCCGGGAAGCGCAGGTCGTAACAGGTCAGCGCACCGACGGTGACGTCCTCGACGGTGAAGATCAGCGGTTGCCCGATGTCGCCCGGCAGGTAGTCGTCGGATTCCCGGTAGCCGAACGCGTCGTACAGGTGGATCTTGCGGTAGCTGCCCAACCGCTCACCCCGGTCGGACACCGCCAGCAGGGTGTTGTAGTCCCGGCTCTGCCCGACCACCGACTCCAGCATGCCCACCAGCACCGCGACGCCGGAGGCCGCGGCGGCGTCGGCGATCGCGGTGGCGAACGGGCCATCCAGGGGCTGTCCGTGCGGCCCGGGGCCGCCCTGGCGGCGGGGGTCGAAGTACATGCTGACCTCGGGCAGCACCGCCAGCTGCGCGCCGGCGGCGGCAGCCCGGCCGATCAGCGCGGCGCACTGGGCGGCGTTGGCCGTCACGTCCTGGCCCGCGGCGAATTGGCACACCGCCACCCGCATGCACCTCACCCCTTCCAGTTGGGCCGACGATACCGGTCCCCCCGGCCAGGTCCACGGCCCGTCAAGCGACGTGCGCGGGGTGCCTCCCCCACCGGAGAGCCACACCCGCTGGCGCTCCTACGCGTCGACCGGGCGGCCACCGCGGTGGGTCAGCGCCTCCGGATCGGCCGGCGGTGGCGTCGCGTCCGGCGCCGGCGTGGTGTACCCGGCCCGGTCCTCCGGGGCGGTCGCCGCCACCGCTCGCACGTCGGCCCACTGCCGCAACGCCAGCACCTGTTCGGCCTGTGTCACCGACAGCGGGACCGTGTTGCCGATCGCGCGGTGCAGGTCGTCCGCGGTCAGCGCCCGCCGCCCGTCGAAGGCGTCGAAGCACGCCGACACCACCACCTGCTCGATCTCCGCCCCGGAGAACCCTTCGGTGGCCGCGGACAGGGTGTCCAGCAGCTCATCGTTCACGGCCAGGTTCCCCAGGGCCGGGCCGGCCTTCAACCGGGCGGTCAGGTGCAGCCGGAAGATCACCCGGCGCTCGCTCCGCGTGGGCAGGTCGATGAAGAAGATCTCGTCGAACCGGCCCTTGCGCAGGAACTCCGGTGGCAGCAGGGAGATGTCGTTGGCGGTGGCCATCACGAACACCGGAGCCGTCTTCTCCTGCATCCAGGTCAGGAAGGTGCCGAACACCCGGGCGGCGGTGCCCGAGTCGCCCACCCCGGATGCGCCGGAGGCGAAACCCTTCTCGATCTCGTCGATCCACATCACGCACGGCGCGACCGCTTCCGCGGTGGCCAAGGCGGTGCGCATGTTCTGCTCCGAGGCGCCCACCAGCCCGCCGAAGATGCGGCCGACGTCCAGCCGGATCAGCGGCAGCGACCACGCCGAGGACATGGCCTTGGCGGTCAACGACTTCCCGCAGCCGGGGACCCCCGTCACCAGCACGCCCTTGGGCGCCGGCAGGCCGTAGCTGCGTGCCTCGTCCAGCCAGGATCCGGATCGCTTGGTCAGCCACGTCTTCAGATTGCCCAGGCCGCCCACGTCGGACAGGCTCACCGTGGAGTTGATCACCTCCAGCACGCCGGACTTGCGGATGATCTGGCTCTTCTCCTCCTGCACCACCGCGACGTCGTCCGGGGTGAGCCGGCCGTCGTCGGCCATGGCCCGGGCGAACGCGTTCTCCGCCTCGAACGCGGTGAGCCCGAGGGCGGCCTTGACCAGCCGCTCGATGCCCTCCGCGGGCAACTCCACGGTCAGCGCCCCGGCGCTGGTGTTGCGGTGGATCATCCCGTCCAACAGGGCCCGGATCTGGCCCTCGGTGGGCAGCGGGAAGTCCACCACGGTGACCAGGTCCACCAGGTCCGCCGGGATGTGCGGTGTGGGTGAGACCAGGATCAGGGTGCGCGGGACGGCGCCGTCCTTGTAGTAGCGCACGGTGTCCTTCAGCGCCCGGACCAATTGGGTGTCCGGCGGTCCCCCGGTCGCGCCCAGCCACGGGTGCAGGTCCAGCATCACCACGGCGGACGGACCGGTCAGCGCGGCGGCGGCAGCCAGCGCGGCGTGCGGGGTCCGGGTCTGCTCGTTGCCCGGCTTGCCCAGCGCGGCGAAGCCGTTGGACGTGGACCAGACGTAGATCTCCCGCTGCGGCACCACCTGCCGGCGGTCACCCAGCACCCGGGCGACCTCGGCCAGCACCCGGCTCTCCTCGGCGGTGGCGATGGACAGCAACGGGAACCGGGCCCGGATCAGCCGCCGCAGGGTGGTGGCGAACGGGTCGGTCGGATCCGGCATGGCCGCGGAACCCGCCGGTCGTGATGCAGTCATCTGCGCCTCCCTGTGCGGCTCACCCGCCCGGTGCGGGACGCGGTCAGGCGCTACTGTACGAAACGGCCGGCGCGTCCCCGCCCATGCGGCGCACCGACCCCGGGTGCCGACCGCGCCCGGACTGGGTATGCCGGTGACGGGGTCGTCCCGAGGCGGTAACCCGGCGGCCCTGCGTTCCACCCCGGACGCCAGGAGAGGGAGGCGATCATGCGACGGCGATTGCTGCCGTACACCAGCGACCGGCCGTCCATGGAGTACCTGAAATTCATGGGCCCGCACCGCGTGTCGGTCGGCGAGCTGTCCGCACTCGGCGTGCCGGGCGTGGTGTTCGCCCCCGTCACCGGCCCGCGTTGTCCCGCGGTGGTGTTCGGACACGGGTGGATGCAGCCGGTGGGCCGGTACGCCGACACCCTGCGGTTCCTGGCGTCCTGGGGCTTCGTGGCGGCCGCCCCGGATTCCGAGCGCGGCCCGGTGCCGTCGCACGGCGGCCTGGCGCTGGACATGACCCGGGTGGCGGACCGGCTCGCGGACGCCAAGCTGGGTGGCGGCCGGGTCACCGTCGACCCGGCCCGGCGCGCCCTGGCCGGGCACGGCATCGGCGGCGGAGCCGCGGTGCTGGCGGCGGCGTCCTGGGGGGCGGGTATCAAGGCGGTGGTGACGGTGTCCGCGAGCGAGACCACCCCCTCTGCCGTGCTGGCCGCCACCCGGGTGCGGGTGCCCGGGCTGCATTTCGTGGGCGCCGACGACGTGCTGAGCCCGGCACCGAGCAACGGGGAGGCGATCGCCCGGGCCTGGGGCGGACCTGTCCAGTTGCGGCGCATCAAGAAGGCGCGCCATCTGAGTCTGACGGAAGGGATGCACTGGACCTCGATGCTGATCGGTGACGGGGACGCCAAGGGCACTCAGAAGGCGGTCCGCACGCTCATGACGGCGTTCCTGATGCAGCACCTGTCGGGCCAGCACCAGCTCGCGGAGGGCCTGTCGAGCAAGTACTCCGGCGCCGAGTTGGTCGATCTGACACCGCCCGCGGCACCGGCCTCCACCGAACTCGCACCGGCCTGAGCCGGCGCCGACCCCCACACCGCGCTGTACGGCCGCCTCGGGGGTAACGGATAGCTGCGGCCGGGGTTTTTCAGCCCATATCCACCGATCGCTTCACTCGGTGGTCCGTGGCGCCACGGGTTAGGGTCTGCGCGTGGCCGACGGCGAACCGGCGCCCCGCGTCCTGGTGATCGGGCTGGACCCCTATCGGGTGCCTGGACCCTGGGACCCCCGGCCGGTCGCGGACGCCATCGCCGCCGGGATGGCCCGGTTCGCCGAGCACGGCGTCGGTGCGCGGGCCTGCCTGTTCGGCCTGGACGGCAGCGACGACATAGAGGCCGTCGTCGGCGAAGCGCTACGCGCCCAGCCATGGGAGTGCGTGGTCGTGGGCGGCGGGGTCCGCACGCCCGAGGACCAGCTCGAGCTGTTCGAGAACGTGATCAACCTCGTCCGGAGGCTCGCTCCACAGGCGGCGATCGCGTTCAACAGCACGCCCTCGGACACCTTCGACGCAGCCGCTCGGTGGATCGAGGTTCCCGGTCGCCGTTGAGGCCGGCCGGGCCAGGCTCTTCTGGAGGGGTATCGCGACACGGTGTTTCTCAGCGCGTAGCCGGTGGGGACGATCAGCGGGAGGGTGGGGGGACCTCCGGCGACAGAACCCGGTGCCGGATAATCGCACCGCCGCATCGGCATCCCGACAGTCCTGTTCACCATGATCTTGAGGAGACCCCGTGACCGAGTCCTTCGCACGCGCCGGTGAGGCCATTCGATACCTGCCCGGTGGGACCTTCTCGAGCGGTCTGGCGGTGGAATCCGGGTACCGGCTCGTCGAATGGGAACTCGGCACGCTGCTGCCGCTGGCGTCCGCGTTCGACCGAGTCAGTCAGGAACTGGGCAGGAATCAACTCACCTGGCAGGCGGTTGCCGGCATCGATCTGCGCTCGCCGGCGCCATTGCCGCCCGCCGAGTTCGCCGCGTTCAACGTCGAATACTCCCGCCTGCTCGGACGGCACTACCCGCAGACCGAAGGCGCGCCCATGCCGTTGACGAGGACGAACGTCGCCGTGCTGGAGCCCTTCATCACCGAACCCTCGGTACGCGCCGTCCAGGTGGTGATACCCGACCAGACCGCCGACGGTGGCGACTTCGTGCTCTCCGGCCTCGCCGAGATCACCGGCTCCCCCGCACCGGACAACATCGTCGCCTACCACGACACCAGCGAAACCGGGCTGCGCCGCAAGGTCGATCACATCGTCGCCCAGCTCGTCACCCGGCTCGCTGCGCTGGGTATCTCACCCGCCGATGCCAGCATTGTGGACGTGTACGCCGCCCAACCGATGGGATGGCTGGAGACCGTGCTCGCCTCGACCTTCACCTCCATCACCCGCTTCGGCGTGCATCGCTGGCCGGCCCTCCCGCCGGTGGCCGACCTGGAGATCGAGATCGGCTGCAAGCGGCTGTCCGCACGTCACCTCATCGACTGATCAGCCGGATCGCGTCGTTGCCCTGATCTACCAGTCGCCCACGGCGCCGTCCGGATAGAACACCCGCCGCGGCAACTCCGGTTCGAACGGGTGCTTGGCGATCTCCGCCTCGTCCAGCTCGATACCCAGCCCGGGCCTGTCATGCGGCCGGGCCAGTCGCCCGTCTGGCTGGATCTCGTGCGCATCGGTCACGATGTCGACGCGCCAGGGCACATCGGCGTGCACGGATTCGCAGATGACGTATCCGGGCTGGCTGAATCCGAACTCCAAGGACGCGGCGGTACTCACCGGACCCTGTGGATTGTGCGGGGCCAGCGATATCCGGTAGGCGTCGGCCATTGCGGCCACCCGGCGGGCCTCGGTCAGTCCGCCGACATGGGTGATGTCGAACTGGCAGACGTCGATCGCGGACGCCTCGAACAGGGCGCGGAACTGCTGCTGCCCGATCACCCGCTCACCACTGGCGATGGGGGTCTGGGTGGCCGCGTTGATGCGGGCGAGCCCCTCCACCGATTCCGGCCAGCAAGGCTCCTCGAGGAACAGCAGGCCGAAGTCATCCAGCGCATGCGCGAAGCGCAGTCCCATGGCCGGCGATGGGCGCGCATGGCAGTCCACCATCAGATCGATGTCCGGCCCGACCGCTTCCCGCATCGCGGCCACGCACCCCGCGGCATGCCGAACGGCGGCGGTTCCCTCCAAGGGCATGGTGGGCGGCACGGCCATGGATTTCATCGCAGTGAACCCGTCCTCGACCGCCGCCGTGGCCAGGTCCGCGAACGCCTGGTAGTCCGTCACCGACGTCTCGTAGAACTTCTCCATCGAGCCGCCGCCCAGGTGGCAGTACAGCCGGATGTTGTCCCGGACACGGCCGCCCCACAGCCGATGACACGGCACCCCGAGAATCTTGCCGGCGATGTCCCACAGCGCGATGTCGATCCCGCTGATCGCAGTGGACCGAACTACTCCGTTGCCATGCCAGAAGTGTTGGCGGTACATCATCTGCCACAGGTACTCGATGCGGCGCGGGTCCTGCCCGACGAGCAACTCAGATAGGTCTCGGATGGCGCCGACCACCCCGTGCGTGTGCCATTCCAGGGTCGCCTCGCCCCACCCGATGAGGCCCGGCTGGTCCGTCACCACCTTGACGAAGATCCAGTTGCGCATGCGCGCATTGCAGACGACGGCCTGAACGTCGGTGATCTTCACATGCTCTCCCTCGGAACTGCAGTACGGGATGGTGACCTATGGCGTCACTGCCGACGGCGCGCGGAGGCGTCGGTGGACTCCCTGGCAAGCACGGCAGTCCAGCCGCCATCGACGGTGATGGTGGTCCCCGAGATGTAGGAGGCCTGGTCCGACAGCAGGAACGACACCACGGCGGCGATCTCCGATGGCAGGCCCAGGCGTTCCGCCGGCGAGAAGGCCTCTAGCCTACGCCGCGCGGACAGCGGATCCGGAGCGGAGGCGAGTGATGCGAATAACGCAGGGGTCTCGATCGCGCCGGGCGCGACGCCAACCGCCCGGATTCCTGCCGGGCCATGGGTGACCGCGACGCTGCGGACGAGCGCTTCGGCCGCCGCCTTGGTCATCTCGTAGACGGGGTGCCGCTCCGCCGCATGCCGGGCGTGTACGGACGACACCACGGCCAGCACCCCGGGGCGGGCCGTCTGAGTCCACTCGGTGATCGCCTCCGCGGCTCCCCACAACAGGCCGAGTTGGTTGGTGTCTACCACCTCTCGGACCTGCTCATCGTCCAGGTCGGTCAGGTCCTGGAGCCGGGTGATCCCGGCGCATCCCACCCAGGCGGCCAGCCGGTGGGCGGCGGCGGCCCTGGCCTCGCGATGGCACTGTCGATCGCGCACGTCACCGACCACGAGCGAGGCGGATCCACTTGCGGCGATGATGTCCTCGACCACTGCAGTCAGCCCGTCCTCGCTGCGGTCCACCGCCACCACGTGGTACCCGTCATGAGCGAGCCGGCCGGCGACCGCCCGGCCGATACCGGATGCGGCACCGGTGACGACAACGGCCTCGTGCGCAGCCATCTCAGATCCTCGCCGAGCGGGAAAGAGCCGCAGAGTCACTCTGGGTGGCGGAGAAGCCCAAGGCCGTCGAGATGTCCCTGGCACCACCGACCAGGGCTTCGCCGATCGACGCCAAGCGCTCGGCGGTCAGGCCCGCCTTGAGTGTCGTGACGCTGATCGCGGCCTCCGCCGCACCGGTGTGATCCCGGATCGCCGCGCCGATGCAGATGATCCCCTGGTAGTCCTCTTCGTCGTCGATCGCATAGCCGCAGGAGCGCACCGACTGCAGATGGTCGATGAGGGCACCGAGTTCGGTGATGGTTCGCGGCGTGCGGCGGACCAGCTTGCGCCGGCCGAGGATCCGGCGCGCCTCAGGGTCCGAGTGGGCGGCCAGGATCGCCTTGCCGATCGCAGTGGTGTGCAATAGTTCTCGGTCGCCCATCCGCAGGTCGATCCGGAGTCCACCGTGGGCATCCACCCGGTCGATCACGCCGATGCCCTCTTCCTGAAGTACTCCCAGCCGCACCGACAGACCGAGTTCGTCCGCCAGTCGGCGCAGGGTCGGGCGGGCGACCTCCCGCAACGGGGTCTGCGACCGCGCTCGGTCCCCGAGCCTGGTCAGGGCTGGGCCGAGGTGGTAGCGCCGCTGCTGACCGATCCCGCTGTCGGCCACGTACCCGCCGTCCAGCAGGGTCTGCAGGACTGCGAACGCAGCACTCTTGGACAGGCCGGTCGCCTCGGCGATCTCCGTGACGCCCAGACCCGCCTCGGCCGACGGGTCGGCGAGCAACTCCAGCATGCGCAGCGCACGGGCGACGCTGTGCACCTTGTAGCGGTCGGCGGGGTCCGCGTCACGATCGGGCAATCGGCTCGCCTCCTTGTTTCTCAGGATCGTGATTCTCGCACGGGACCCGCCGGGCCAAGGTCCGGGCAAAGCCGGAATCGGGACCCTTGCCAGGCATTGGCCTCCGTTATACACTGCCGCACACCGTTCTGTACAGCCAAACGCGAGGAGCTTTTATGACGCGCGCCGCCAGCGACCTGCACTCCCTGCCTGGCCTGGCGAAGTCATTGATTCCCGGCGGCGTGAACAGTGGCCAGCGTTCGGTGCCGGGATTGGAGGACCTCGTCGTCACCTCGGCGAAAGGCGGCACCTTCACCGATGCCGACGGCCGGGTTTTCACGGACTTCCACGCCGCGTTCGGTCCGCCGCTGCTAGGCCACAACGACCCCGATGTCGTGGCCGCCATCGTCTCCGCCGCGCAGGACACCGATCTGGCCGGCGTGGGCGTCACCCCGGGCGAGGTACGGCTCGCGGGACAATTGGTCGAACTGGTGCCGTCCTTCCAGAAGGTGCTGCTGACCTCGACCGGGTCGGAGGCCACTTATCACGCGCTGCGAGTAGCGCGGGCCGCCACCGGGCGCCGGTACATCGTGAAGTTCCAGGGTTGTTATCACGGCTGGCACGACGCGGTGAGCCTGAACGTCATCTCGGCGCCCGACCGGATCGGTCGTCACGACCCGATCTCGGCGGGGTCCATGCCGGACACCCTTGCCGCCACGTTGGTGCTGGAGTTCAACGACACTGCGGCCCTGCAGTCGTTGTTCACCGACCACGGCGACGAGATCGCCGCCGTCATCTTGGAACCCATCCCGCACAACATCGGTGCGGTACTCCCGGATCCCGCGTTCCTGGCGGCTGCCCGGGAACTGTGCACCAAGCACGGAGCGGTGCTGATCTTCGACGAGGTGATCACCGGTTTCC
>DASSTH010000483.1:0-6512 GCA_035708025.1 Nakamurella sp.
CGACAGGTCGCCGTGCACGATGCCCCGCTCGTGCGCCGCCGCCAGCGCATCGGCCAGCGGGATCAGCACCGTCAGCACCTCCGGCCAGCGCAGCCGCAGCCGAGCCCGCAGCAGGTCGGCCAGGCTGCCGCCCGCCGCCAGCGGAGTCACCAACCCCACCCCATCCGGGCCGTCCACCACGTCCAGCACCGCGATGACGTGCGGATGGTCCAGGGTCGCGGTGATCGCCGCCTCCCGCGCGGCGCGAGCGGCCTGGTCGGCGGGGAACAGCTTGACGGCCACCGGCAGGCCGTCCGACGCCCGGATCGCGCGCCGGACCCGCCCGCCCGCGATCCCGCCGGCCGGTATGGTCCGGCCGATCGGCGGCCCGACGCGGTATCCGGGCAGTTCCATCCCCATGCGCCGGGACGGTAGAACGCCTCGCCGACCCCCCGGTGGAGTTGTCCACAAGCAGCAGGTCAGGAGGCCGGCGCCCGGCAGGTGATGCACCCGTGCCGCCCGGTGTGCCGTCGCTAATCACGGTGTCGGGGCGCTGGCGTAGCGTTCTGTGCATGCGCCAGGGTCGAGAGCCGGTCCGGTTCCTGGAGCCGGGCACCGTCGGGTACACCGAGGCCTGGGACTGGCAGCATCGGCTGGCCAGCGCCCGGGCCGATGGCAGCGGCCCGGACACCGTGCTGCTGCTGGAACACCCCAGCGTGTACACCGCCGGCCGGCGCACCCGTCCGGAGGATCGACCGGTGGACGGCACGCCGGTGGTCGAGGTGGACCGCGGCGGGCGGATCACCTGGCACGGGCCCGGTCAACTGGTGGGGTATCCCCTCGTCAGGCTCACCGAGCCGTTCGATGTCGTCGGGTACGTCCGGCTGCTGGAGCAGGTGCTGATCGAGGCCTGCGCGGGCATCGGGGTGGCCACCGGCCGGGTGCCGGGCCGCAGCGGCGTGTGGCTTCCCGCGGCGCCGAGCCGGCCGGAGCGCAAGGTGGCGGCGATCGGGGTGCGGGTGGCCCGGGGCGTCACCCAGCACGGATTCGCGCTGAACTGCGACTGCGATCTGACCCCGTACGACCGGATCGTGCCGTGCGGCATCGCCGATGCCGGGGTGACATCGCTGTCCGCGGAAGCCGGCCGGCCCGTCACGGTGGCCGAGATGCAGCCGCGGGTCAAGGCCCTGCTGCGTCGGGCGCTGGACGGCGATCTGCCGGTCACCCCGACCGACCTGGTCAGGCCCGAGTCGCCCGAGCAGGGCTCGCCGACACCCGTTGCCTCGGACCGCGCGCCCGCCAGTGCCGAGGGACCCGGGGTGAGCTGGCACCTGGACCCTGTGTTGCAGCCGCGGTAGCGGGCAGGATGGAACCAGCACCCGTTGGGTACCCGGCCGGCACCACGCCGACCGGTGCCGCACCGCCGGACACCGCTGCACCACCGCGTGCCGCGTCACCCGTCGGCGCGGCACCAGGAGCGGCGACCGGGCCGTCCGACGAACAAGGGAGAGAGCGCCGATGAGCACACCGACGCAGACCGGGTCCGCGCTGAACGACGCCGCGGGCGATGCGGTCGGATTCACCGCCCAGGTATCCAGGAACCTCGCCGCCGCGGCCGCCGGCGGCACCGCTGACGCCGCGGGGAAGGTGACCGGCGCGGCCAGCGCCGCCGCACACCGACTCGCACCCAAGATGGAGTCCGTGGCGCACCGCATCGGACCCGCGCTGGAGAGCGCCGCCGAACGGATCGGTCCCGCGCTGGAGAACGCCGCGGAGCGGATCGGGCCGGCGGTCGAGGGCGCCGCGAGCCGGCTCGGACCGGCCGTCGAGAAGTGGGCCGATTCGCTGGACGACCGGGCGCAGAAGCTCGGTCGGCGTGCCCGCAAGCAGCAGCGCAAGGCGGCTCGGCGGGCGAAGAAGCTTGCCGCCCAGGCCAAATCGGGTGTCCAGGAACTGGGCGCCAAACTCGGCGAGAACGCCCGCAGCACCGCGCGCAAGGCGGAGGCCGGCGCCTCCGATGTCGTCGGCAAGCTCGCGGCAAGCACGGCGGCGGTCGCCGCGGGCGCGGGCAGCGCCGGTCAGCAGGCGGTCGCCAAGGTGAGCGGCAAGGCCGCCCGCAAACAGGCGAAGGCGGCGGCCAAGAAGGCGGCCGCCCTGGCCAAGGGCGCCTCCAAGAAGTCCGCGAAGGCGGCTGCGGTCACCGCCAAACGGTCGGCCAAGGACGCCAAGAAGGCCGCAGCCGAGTCCGCCGTGTCGGCCAAGAAGGCGGCCAGGTCCGCCGCGCCGAAGCGCAAGCGGCACCCGCTGCGCAAGGGCCTGCTGTTCGGCCTGATGACGGTCATCGTGGTGGGCGTGGTCAAGGCCGTGATGGCCGGGCGGTCCCCGCAACAGGGGCAACCGGGCGACGGCGAGACGGCCGGCGGCGGCCCCTCTGGCGCGACGACCACCGGCGGTGACGGGACATCGGGGCAGACCCCGTCGGGCGGTGACGGGACATCCGGGCCGACCCCGTCGGGCGGTGACGGGACGTCGGGTGCGACCTCGCTCGCTGGCGACGCACCCGGCGCCAGCGCCGCGGACGCACTGGATGGCACCAGAGAGCCGCGAACCGCCCAGACGCCTGCCGTCGCGGAGGCGGTCGAGGCCAAGCACGCGGCCGCGGACAGCGACAGCCCGCTGAACCAGGCATCTCCGGACTCGGCGGGACCGACTGGGTCCGCGGAGACCAAGTCCGGTGGCGGGGCCGGGTCCGGCGGCGAGTCCGGGGACGGCCGGGACGCCGGATGACGGTCACCGCGGAGGGCCGCAAGCTGTTGCGGCTGGAAGTGCGCAACTCGGCGGTGCCGATCGAGCGCAAACCGGAGTGGATCAAGACCCGGCTGCGCACCGGCCCGGAGTTCACCAACCTGCGGAACCTGGTCGCCCGCGAGGGCCTGCACACGGTGTGCCAGGAGGCCGGATGCCCGAACATCTACGAGTGCTGGGAGGACCGCGAGGCGACCTTCCTGATCGGCGGTGACGCCTGCACCCGGCGCTGCGACTTCTGCCTGATCGACACCGGCAAGCCCGGCGCCCTGGACCGGGACGAGCCCCGCCGGGTCGGCGAATCGATCGCGCGCATGCAGTTGCGCTACGCCACGATCACCGGCGTCACCCGCGACGACCTGCCCGACGAGGGCGCCTGGCTGTACGCGGAGACCATCCGGCAGGTGCACGCCCAGGCACCCGGCACCGGGGTGGAGATCCTCACGCCGGACTTCTCCGGCAAGCCCGAGCTGCTGTCGCAGGTGTTCGACGCCGCGCCCGAGGTGTTCGCCCACAACCTGGAGACGGTGCCGCGCATCTTCCGCCGGATCCGCCCCGCCTTCCGCTACGAGCGGTCGCTGGACGTGATCGCCCGGGGTCGGGCCGCCGGTCTGGTCACCAAGTCGAACCTGATCCTGGGCATGGGCGAGACCCGCGAGGAGATTTCGGCCGCGCTGCGGGACATGCGGGACGCCGGCTGCGACCTGGTGACCATCACGCAGTACCTGCGGCCGACTCCCCGGCACCACCCCGTCGAGCGGTGGGTGAAGCCGGCCGAGTTCGTCGAGTTGCGCGAGGAGGCGCTGTCCATCGGGTTCCTGGGCGTGATGTCCGGGCCACTGGTGCGCTCGTCGTACCGGGCCGGCACCCTGTACCGGCAGGCGATGGAGGCCCGCGCCGCCCGCTGACCTGCGGGGTCGGGGGCGGTCGGTCCGCACGTAAAATGGGCGGCATGGCCACCTCGTCACCGGGTTCCTCGCGCTCGTCGTCCGCCGCCAAACCCTCCAAGCAGGAGCGCAAGGCCGCCAAGGCCGAGGCGAAGGCGGCCAAGCGGGAGCGCCGCGGCCAGATCTGGCAGGTCTTCAAGACCCAGGCCCGCGAGGACAAGCGGCTGCTGCCGTACATGATCGGCACGCTGCTGCTGGGCGGGGCCATCTTCGCGGTGCTGGCCTGGCTGACCGGCATGTGGTGGTGGATCGGGCTGATCTTCGGCCTGATCATCGGTGCCATGGCGGCCCTGATCATCTTCGCCCGCCGGGTGCAGAGCAGCGTCTACAAGCAGGCCGAGGGCACCCCGGGCGCGGCGGCCTGGTCGCTGCAGAACAACCTGAAGGGCCGCTGGCGGATCACCCCGGCGGTCGCGGGCACCACGCACCTGGACGCCGTGCACCGGGTGATCGGCCGCCCCGGGATCATTCTGGTCGGCGAGGGCGCGCCGCACCGGGTCAAGCCGCTGATCGCGCAGGAGAAGAAGCGCATCGCCCGGGTGGTCGGCGACACCCCGATCTACGACGTCATCGTCGGGACCGAGGAAGGCCAGACGCCGCTGCGCAAGCTCAACCCGTTCCTGATGCGTCTGCCGCGCAACATCTCGCCCAGCCAGGTATCGGACCTGGACACCAGGCTCGCCGCGCTGAGTTCCCGTGCCCCGCAGTCCGGCCTGCCCAAGGGACCCATGCCGGCCGGAGCGAAGATGCGCAGCATGCAGCGGGCCGTCCGCCGCCGCTGATCCGTCACAGCCGCTTGGCCCGTCACAGCCGCTGTCCCGTCACCCGTCGCGCGCCCGTTTCTCCACGACGCGCCGCAGGCATGGGGCGCAACGTTGAGAACCTGGCGCGCGACGCCGGGAGCGCTCAGCGCATGCGCAGCACGATGGTGCGGCACAGCCGGTCGTGCAGGCCGCGGGCGTCGGCGTCGGCCAGCAGCGGCGGCAGGATCAGGAAGATCATCGCGGTGCGCGGGATGGCCCACAGCCCCACCAACGGCGAGCCGTGCACCGACGCCACCCGGATCCCCACGGCGGCCTGCCCGGGGGTGAACCCGAACAGCCCCACCGTGAGCACGGTCATCCCGGCCCAGATGTACAGCGACAGGTTGCCCGGCAGCTGGGGCCAGCTGAACGCCCAGGCCAGCACCATGCACAGCGCGACATCGATGGCGAACCCGCCGACCCGACGGCCCATGGACGCCACGGAACCGATACCCTCGGCCGTGGCGCCGAAGCGCCGGCCGGGCCAGGTCTGCTCCTCGGTGGACACCACACCGACAGGGTACGGCCCTGCACGGTGACGCGGATCCGGTGCGTCGCGGGCTACGGGCCTCCGCCGGTCCGCACCACGGGCGATGACACGGATCCGGTGCGTCGCGGGCCCCCGCACCCCGGCCGGGTCCGCACCATCGGCGGCGCACGCCGAACAGGGCAGCACAGCCCGCCGATCGCCCGCGAACGCGGCCTACGTAATCCGGCCGAAACAATCACGACGCAGCCGGGCAACACCGGCCCCCTACCGTTGTCCCGTCACCGATCAGCGGCCCACCCTCGAAGAAGCCGGAGTCCCACGCGTGTTCGCCACCACCGACGAGTTGCTCGCCTACCTGTCCGACACCGATGTCGAGGTCTTCGACATCCGGTTCTGCGATCTGCCGGGGGTGATGCAGCACCTGACCGTTCCGGCGTCCAGTGTCACCGCGGAGTCGCTGGAGGCCGGCATGGCCTTCGACGGTTCCAGCGTGCGTGGATTCCAGTCGATCCACGAGTCCGACATGGTGTTGATGCCGGACATCAGCACGGCCCGCGTCGACCCGTTCCGCAAGCGCCGCACGGTGACGATGAACTTCTTCGTGCACGATCCGCTGACCCTGCAGCCGTACTCGCGCGACCCGCGCAACGTCGCGCGCAAGGCCGAGGAGTACCTGGCCAGCACCGGAATCGCCGACACCGCCTACTTCGGGCCGGAGGCGGAGTTCTACGTGTTCGACGACGTGCGGTTCGACTCGTCGGTCAACGGCACGTTCTACAAGGTGGACTCCGAGTCCGGGGTGTGGAACACCGGCCGGGAGGAGGCCGCCGGCAACCTGGGCTACAAGGTGCGCACCAAGGGCGGCTACTTCCCGGTGTCGCCGTACGACCACTACGCCGACCTGCGCGACGACATGGTTGCGCACCTCACCGGCGCCGGGTTCACCGTGGAGCGGGCGCACCACGAGGTGGGCACCGGCGGCCAGGCCGAGATCAACTACCGCTTCAACACCCTGCTGTCCGCCGCCGACGAACTGATGCTGTTCAAATACATCGTCAAGAACACCGCCTGGCAGGCCGGCAAGACGGCGACCTTCATGCCCAAGCCGCTGTTCGGCGACAACGGGTCGGGCATGCACTGTCACCAGTCGTTGTGGTCCGGCGGCAAGCCGCTGTTCTATGACGAGGCGGGCTACGGCGGGCTGTCGGACACCGCGCGGCACTACATCGGCGGCATCCTGCACCACGCGCCGAGCCTGCTGGCCTTCACCAACCCGACGGTGAACTCCTACCACCGGCTGGTGCCGGGTTACGAGGCGCCGGTCAACCTGGTGTACTCCTCGCGGAACCGCTCCGCCTGCATCCGGATTCCCATCACCGGTACCAACCCCAAGGCGAAGCGGATCGAGTTCCGTTGCCCCGACCCGTCTTCCAACCCCTACCTGGCGTTCTCCGCCCAGTTGATGGCCGGGCTGGACGGAGTGCGTAA
>DASSTH010000484.1:0-6741 GCA_035708025.1 Nakamurella sp.
GATGGCACCGGCGGCCGGCTGACCCGTCACCGCCCGGCACTGCTGGATCCGGCCGGCCCGGCTGACCCGTCACCGTCGCGCACCGCGGGCCCAGCCGACCCGTCACCGCCTGGCATCGCAGGATCGGCCGGCCCCGGCCGACCCGTCACCCAGCCGGTACGGCCGGGTCAGCGAGGCCGGCGATCATCTGGTCCAGTTGCGCGACCATCGGGGTCAGGCCGGCGGCGATCGCCAGCTCCCGCGCCCGCAGCAGGCTGGCGCGGGCCTCGGCGATCCGGCCCAGCAGGCCCAGTACCTCGCCCCGGTTCGCGGTGGCGATCAGCATTCCCTGCGCGTCGCCCGACCGGTTCACCAATGCCAGTTGCTCGTCCAGGCAGGCCAGCGCCGCGGCCGGATCGCCGGCGTAGCGGTGCCTGATCGCCTGGTTGCCCACGCACGAGGCCAGTCCGGCCAGGTCGCCGGTGCGCCGGCAGATCGCCTCCTGTTCGGCCAGCAGCGAGCCGGCCCGGTCCAGCTGCCCGGCGCCCAGTGCGTGCACCGCCGCCTCGCCCAACGCCTGGGAGAGTGCCTGCTCGGCGCCGGCGGCCCGGCAGGCGGCGACCCGGCGCTCCCAGAACGACCCGAGCTGGTCGGCGCGGCCCAGCCGCGCCAGCGCCGTCACCGCCTGGGACAGCAACCCCAGCCACGCGGGGCCGCCGGCCGGCAGCGCGAGGTCTGCGGCGGTCTCCAGGTCGGCCAGCGCGCCGTCCGCGTCGCCCAGCGCCTGCCGCACCTGCCAGCGGTTGCTCAGCATCGCCTGCCGCACCGAGCGGCCGGCCGGCACCCGCAGCGCGTCCTCCGCTGCGGTGTAGTACCGCAACGCCGCGGACAGGTCGCCGAGGACGGCCGCCGCGTTGCCCCGCTCCACCCGGGCCATCGCGGCGCCCAGTTCGTCACCCAGCCCGCGGTAGATCTGCTCCTGCTCGGCCGCGCAGTCCGCCGCCGCGGACGGCTCGCCCAGCTCCCGGTGTGCCATCGCCAGCACACCGAGCGCCTTCGCCAGCGGCTCCACCGCCTGCGCCGAGCGGGCCAGCAGCACCGCCTCGGAAGCGGCGGACCGGCAGTCCGGCCAGCGTGCCCGGTCCGCCGCCAGCAGCGCCGACATGGTCAGCGCCCGGGACAGCAGCGGCAGGTCCGCCAGCCGCCGGCCCAGCGCGACCGCCTGCTCCAGCAGCGGGCCGGCCTCGTCCGGTCGACCCGCCACCCGCAGCGTGTCGGCGCTGTTCAGCGTGCCCTCCAGCAGCCCGGACAGGTCGCCGGCGGCGCGGCACGCCCGCCGGTACTCGGCGAACGCCTGCAGCGCCTGGTCGTAGCTGCCGCGGTCGGCCAGGATGGCGCCGCGCGCCGTGGCCGCCCGGGCCGCGCCCAGCCCGTCACCGATGGAGCGGCACAGCCGCTCCTGGACGTCCACCAGGGCCAGCGCCTCCTCCTCCCGACCGCGCTGGCGCAGGATCTGCACCTGGTTGCCGAGGCAGGCCTGCCGGTCGGCGATGTCGGCCGGCCCGGTGAGCATCGCCTGGTACTGCGCGAACAGCTCCGACGCCCGGTCCAGGTCACCCAGGTCGCGGAGCACCAGGGCCAGGTTGCCGAGCGCGGCGCGCTGCACCGCCCGGTCGCCGGCGGCCCGGCAGTCCTCGACGAGCTCGGTCAGCACCTCGGCCGCCGCGGCCAGTTCGCCCTGCCGCCACAGCGCGGCGCCGAGGTTGACCGCGGCCGCCCGCCGCACCTCGGGCCGGGCGGCCGAGCGGGCCAGGAAGCGGTGCACCGGCATGGCCTGGCCCGGATGTCCGGAGTCCGAGGCGATCCGGGCCAGGCACCAGGCCAGGTCCTGGTCCGAGCCGGGGTCGGCGAGCACCGCGGGGTACCCGTCCAGCACCCGGTGCCCGGCGGCCTCCACCGCCGCGACGTACCGGCGCAGGTCGGGATAGCTGCGGCGGTAGGCCGCCTGCAGGAAGTCCGGATCGGCCACCAGGGCGGCCAGTGCGGCGGTGTCGCCCGCCGCCAGCAGCTGCCAGGGCAGTTCGTCCACCCGCCGGGCGGGATCCGGGTGGGAGGCGAAGTAGCTGGCCAGCGCCCGGTGCGCGGTGCGCAGGTCCGGCTCGGTCGGCAGGTAGCGCTCGCGCACCGCGGTGTCCTGTTCGGCGCCGCCCAGACCCACCAGGCCGTCCCGGTCGATCAGCGCACCGGCCGCCGACGCGGCCAGGAACAGCGGGGACAGCGCGCTGCGGGGCAGCGGGCCGGCCGCGGGTTCGGCGCTGAGCAGTTCGGCCAGTTCGGCCTCGGTCAGGCCGGCCCTGGAGGCGGCGACCGCACCGAACAGCGCCCGGGTCAGGCCGGGCCGGTCGCTGTCGTAGTCCCGCTCGTAGCGGGCCAGCACCTGACCGAGCAGGTCGTCCACGTCGCCGGCCCGGAGCATGTCCGCGATGCGGTCGTCCAGCGTGAAGTGGTCCCCGTGCTGTCGCAGTTCGTCCAGCAGGGTGGCCAGGAACAGCTCGTTGCCGGTCTGCGGGGCGGTGCAGATGCGCCGCAGCCGCTCGGCGTCCAGCGCCTTGGCAAACCGGGCGAGGTAGCGCTCGGCGAAGTCGTGGCGTTCGTCCGGGGTCAGCTCCGGGACGTCGAGCACCGCCCAGCCGCGGCCGCGGGCGGCGTCCGCGGCGCGGGCCGTCCGGGTGGCCACCAGCACCCGCACGCCGGCCGGCAGCCGGTCCGGCAGGAACGCCAGGTCCGGTGCGGCGAACTCGTCGGTCAGGTGCTCGGGCAGGGTCAGCACGATCAGCGCCGGGACGGGGGCGGCGGCCAGCGCGCCGGCCAGCAGGCTGCGCAGCACCAGCGGGTCGTCCGGCAGGCGCTCCGGATCGGCGTCCGCACCGGCCGCGCGCTGCAGCTCGATCACCAGGCGGCGCAGCATGTCGGTGGGATCGGTGGCCTCCGGTCCGGCGGCCGTGTGGTGCTGCACCAGCAACGACTCCGGTTCGCCGGCCAGCCAGGCGGCCGCGACGGTGGCCAGCAGGCCGTCCACCCCGGAACCGGCCGTTCCGGCGAGCACCAGGGGCACGTCGGATCCGCCCGCCAGGTGGGCCTGCACGGCGGCGGTGACGGCGGGCCGCGGGAAGACCGCCTCGGCCCGCACGCTCGCATGTGCCGCGTGCCGGGCGGCCGCCGCGGTGATCGGGTCGGGCGCGCTGCCGGCCGGGAACAGCCGGTCCACCAGGGCGGTCAGGTCGGCCAGCACCAGCCGGCCCAGATCGTCCGGGTCGGCGTATTCGGCGCTGGGGACCGGCGCGGCCCGGATGCGTCCCCGCAGGTCGCTGAGGGCCGCCGCGGCGCCCGGATCGGTGTCCACCAGCTCGGCGCGGGCCGGCTGCGGTTGGCGCTGCACCCACTCCGGGTCACGCAGGTAGAAGTAGGCGTGCCCGGCCGCGGCCGGGTCGGCCAGCACGCCGTGCAGGATCTCCAGTTCGGTGACCGACCGCCCCGTGTTGCCGGACAGCCAGCCGATGCGCCGCACCAGCTCGGCGTCCACGCTGTCCGGCACCCAGCCGTAGCGCTGTCCCAGAAGGCCGATGAAGTAGGGCCGGCACCGGTCGATCTCGGCCAGGCAGATGGGCAGCACCGCGCCCTCGGCCTTCTGCTCGTCGGTGACGCCCCAGCGCAGGTCGACCTCGGCGAACGTCACGCCGCGTTCCGCGCAGCGGGCCCGCACGGCGGGGAACACCCGCTTGATCAGCACCTCCCGCTCGGCCTGCATGTCGCGGAACGTCGAGGACACGAACACCCGGATCACCCGGGGCTGCCCGGCCAGGGATGGGAGCATGGGCAAGGATAGGCCGCCGGACCCTGGTGACTGCGGCATCTCGGGCATCCGTTCCAGCGAAGTCGGGCCCGGTTGTCCGGCGGTCGTGCCATGATCCCGGGATGATCGATCACCTGGGCATCCAGGCCGCCGACGTCGACGCGTCGGTGCGCTTCTACACCACCGTGTTCGCCCCCATCGGCCTGGTGGAGGCGGTGCGGTTCCCTGCCGGTCAGGGCGCCGAGGCCGGAGTCGTGGTGGGCCTGGCCGGCCGCGCCGGAACGCCCGACTTCTGGGTCAGCCCCAACGTCGGCGGCGGCCCGGCGCGGGAGGACCACATCGCCTTCGCGGCGGCCTCGCGGGAGGAGGTCGACGAGGTGCACCGGGCGGCGCTGCAGGCCGGTGTGGAGGTGCTGCACGCCCCGCGGGAGTGGCCGGAATACCACCCGGGCTACTACGCGGTGTTCCTGCGCGACCCGGACGGTCACAACGTGGAGGCCGTCACCCATCGGTGACGGGGCCCGCGGGAGACGCCGTCACCGCAGGACGGCGCCCTTCACGCGGGGGGCGGGGCCTTGGGACCCCGTCACCGCGGGACGGCGCCCTTCACGCGGGGGGCAGGCCCACGGGTCCCCGTCACCGCAGGACCGCGCCCGTCGCGTAGGGGTCCGGGCGGTCGCACCGCGCCGTTCGGGTGAGTTGCGTCGCAGCGTGCGTGAGATGCCTCGCAGCGACGCCGGGTCGCCGGGCCGGCGCACGGCACCCCGTCACCGGCCGGCGCCGGGTCCCCGGATGGCCGGCGGGCCTCCGACACGCGACGCCCGGGCGGGCGGCCGCAGGCGTCCCACCGGCCACGACGCTTGACGGATCGAGGGGACAGGGTCCACGCTAGGTGTCACGACGTCGGCCATATGGCGGGCCGCGTCCTTCCGCACGTGGCCGGAACCACGGTCGGCGCGGGCGCCCAGCGCCCCCGGCCGAGGCTGCGGCGGAGGGCACGTCTAGACAGACGTGCGCTCCGCTGGTAGGCTCCTTCTTTGCGCTGCCCTCTTTCTGCTGCCCGTGTTCGCCGGACTCCCATCCGCCCATGTGGCGACACCCGGACCACGCCCGTCAGCACTGGTGGGTGGCGACGTGAAGATCCGGCGCTTGTCCTTGGAAGGACGCATCTTGGCAGTCACCAGCACGCCCACCGCCCGCCCCGGCTCCGCACAGCGCGTCTCGTTCGCGAAGCTACGTGAGCCACTCGAAGTTCCCGACCTGTTGGCACTGCAGACCGAATCGTTCGCCTGGCTCGTCGGCGACCCCGGCTGGCGTGCCCGCCAGGAAGACCCCAACACCCGCAGCGGCCTCGACGAGATCTTGGACGAGATCTCGCCGATCGAGGACTTCGCGGGCAACCTGTCCCTGTCCTTCTCCGACCCCCGGTTCGACGAGGTCAAGGCCTCCGAGGAGGAGTGCCACGACAAGGACATGAACTACTCGGCCCCGCTGTTCGTCACCGCGGAGTTCGAGAACCGGGAGACCGGCGAGATCAAGTCCCAGACCGTCTTCATGGGCGACTTCCCGATGATGACCAGCAAGGGGACGTTCATCATCAACGGCACCGAGCGTGTCGTGGTCTCCCAGCTGGTCCGCTCGCCCGGCGTCTACTTCGACAAGACCACCGACAAGACCGTCGGTAAGGACATCTTCTCGGTCAAGGTCATCCCGTCCCGGGGTGCCTGGCTGGAGTTCGACATCGACAAGCGCGACACCATCGGGGTGCGCATCGACCGCAAGCGCCGGCAGCCGGTCACCGTGCTGCTCAAGGCGCTGGGCTGGGACACCGAGCGGATCAAGCAGCGGTTCGCCTGGTCGCCGGTGCTGCTGGCCACCCTGGAGAAGGACCACATCGCCGGGCAGGACGAGGCGCTGCTGGACATCTACCGCAAGCTGCGCCCGGGCGAGCCGCCGACCAAGGAGAGCGCGCAGACCCTGCTGGAGAACCTGTTCTTCAAGGACAAGCGCTACGACCTGGCCAAGGTCGGCCGCTACAAGCTGAACAAGAAGCTGGCGCTGAACGTGCCGGCGACCGTCGGCACCCTGACCGAGGACGACCTGGTCTCCACGGTGGAGTACCTGCTGCGGCTGCACGAGGGGCAGCACGAGTGGACCGTCCGCGGCCAGACCATCCCGGTCGAGGTCGACGACATCGACCACTTCGGCAACCGCCGGCTGCGCACCGTGGGCGAGCTGATCCAGAACCAGATCCGGGTCGGGCTGTCCCGCATGGAGCGGGTGGTCCGGGAGCGGATGACCACGCAGGACGTGGAGGCCATCACCCCGCAGACGCTGATCAACATCCGGCCGGTGGTCGCCTCCATCAAGGAGTTCTTCGGCACCAGCCAGCTGTCGCAGTTCATGGACCAGACCAACCCGCTGGCCGGGCTGACCCACAAGCGCCGGCTGTCGGCGCTGGGCCCCGGCGGTCTGTCCCGCGACCGGGCCTCGCTGGAGGTCCGCGACGTGCACCCCTCGCACTACGGCCGGATGTGCCCGATCGAGACCCCGGAGGGCCCGAACATCGGCCTGATCGGCTCGCTGGCCACCTTCGCCCGGGTCAACCCGTTCGGGTTCATCGAGACGCCGTACCGGCGGGTGGTGGACGGCAAGGCCACCGACCAGATCGACTACCTGACCGCCGACGAGGAGGACCGGCACATCATCGCCCAGCCCACCGCGAAGCTGGGGCCGGACGGCTCGCTGACCGAGGGCCGGGTGCTGGTGCGCCGCAAGGGCGGCGACGTCGACCAGGTCTCCCCGGACCAGGTGGACTACATGGACGTCTCCAGCCGGCAGATCGTCTCGGTGGCCACCGCGATGATCCCGTTCCTGGAGCACGACGAGGCCAACCGGGCGCTGATGGG
>DASSTH010000485.1:0-2483 GCA_035708025.1 Nakamurella sp.
CGCTGGCCATGATCTGTCTCGACGCCGTCAGTGCCGGTCGGACAGCGCGACATCGGGCACCGGGAGCGCAGCCATGATCCGCAGCAGCAGCTCGTCGGCGGTGACGTCGTCGCCCAGCGCCTGGTAGGACAGCACCAGGCGGTGCCGGAACACGTCCGGCGCCAGATCGACGAGATCCTGCGGGATCGCGTACTCCCGGCCGCGCAGGTAGGCCAGGGCCCGGGCGGCCAGCATCAGGTTGATGGACGCCCGCGGGCTGGCCCCGTAGGTCAGGTACCGGCTGAGCTTACCCAGTCCGACCGCGGCCGGATCCCGGGTGGCTCCGGCCAGCCGCACCGCGTACTCGATCAACGCGGGGTCCAGGTACACCCGGCGGGCCTCGTCGGCGAGGTCGACCAGCCGCTCCGGGGTCAACACCCGGTGCACCACGGCGTCCAGGCCGATCGCCCGCTCCACGATGACGAATTCCTCGGTGGCGCTGGGATAACCCACCAGCACCTTCATCATGAAGCGGTCCAGTTGCGCCTCCGGAAGCGGGTAGGTGCCCTCGGACTCGATGGGGTTCTGGGTGGCCATCACCAGGAACGGGCGCGGCACCCGATGGGTCTCCCGGCCGATGGTGACCTGCTGCTCCTGCATCACCTCCAGCAGGGCGCTCTGCACCTTGGCCGGTGCTCGGTTGATTTCGTCGGCCAGCAGCAGGTTGGCGAACACCGGCCCCAGGGACACCTGGAACTCGCCGGACTGCTGGTGGTAGATGCGGGTGCCGACCAGGTCGGCGGGCACCAGATCCGGAGTGAACTGGACCCGCTGGAAGGTGCCGCCGATGGTGCGGGCCAGCGACTTCACGGCCAGCGTCTTGGCCAGCCCGGGTACGCCCTCCACCAGCAGGTGCCCGCCGGCCAGCAGCGCCACCATCATGCGCTCGAGCAACTCGTCCTGGCCGACGATGACCTTCTTCACCTCGTACAGCACCTGCTCGACCGGGGTGCTGGGGCGGTCGGCGCCGTCCGCCGAGCGGGCGGACTGCCACCACGGGCGCCGTGGGTCCATCGGGGTTCTCCTCCTGGTAGGCCCCGGCAGGGCCGGGAAGGATCGTGTCGGGGACGGGTGTGCCGTGGGCGGTGACGGTGCTCGCCAGCCGGCAGGTAGCGCGATCTTGTCGCGACACGCCCACGTCGCTCGGCGTGTCCCGACAAGATCGCGCTACCTCAGGATTACTTCTGGGGTGCCGGGCCACCTCCGTTTGCCAGGGCCGTGCCGATCGGGACGGCAAGGCCGATGCCGGCGAAACTGTCGTCACCGCTGGCGTTGAGCAGTTCGATCACGATGCCGACCGCCCGGCCGCGCGAGTCCAGCAGCGGGCCACCGGAGTTCCCCGGGTTGACCGCGGCGTCGAACTGGATCAGGCCGGTCAGCCGGCCGCCGCCGTCCGCCGGGGTGCTGCGGTCCAGACCGGACACCACGCCCGAGGAGGTGGAGGCCGCCAGCCCCAACGGGTTGCCGATGGCGACCACCGGATCGCCCACCGACAGCCCGTCCGAACTGCCCAGCACGGCCGGCACGATGGGCGACGGCGGGGTGTCCGGCATCAGCGTGGCGGTGTCGGTCGACCGGTCGGCGGTCATGACGCTCGCGGCGGACTCGGTGCCGTCGGCGAACGCGAGCCGGATCGACGTCGCGCCGCTGATCACATGGTTGGCGGTGAGCACCAGCCCGGACGAAGACACCACGAGCCCAGTGCCGACGCCCACCCCCTGGTCCCCGCCGGCAGGCGAGGTAGTGGTCCCATCCCGGTGCGACTGGACAGTGATGTAGACCAGCGACGGCAGCACCCTGGCGTAGATCTGGGCAGGGCTGAGCGGACCGGTGCTGCTGGTGGTGGCGCTGCCCGTGGTGGCGGCGGCCGCGGCGCTGTCGGGGCCGCCGCCGCTCGCGGACCCCCAGCGGAAGCCGATGACACCGGTGAGCACCATGGCCAGCGCGATGCACAGCGCGCCGACCGCCCGCGCAGAACCGCCGGAGCTGTCCAGCCGGCGGTTGGCTGCCATACCTGACGGTAGCGCCGAATTCCGTGATATGGCTACGACCGGTCGACCGACGGGTCATCGGCCGGCCCCATCACCCCCGAGGGATCACCCGGCAACCCCGGGCGGAGGGCGGCTCAGCCGTGACCGCAGTGGCAGGAGCCGCCGCCGGAGCAGCCGCAGCCCCCGGGACGGCCACCGGTCTCTTCATCGTGCACCGCGCCCTCCGACGCGCGTCCGTGGCCCGGGGTGCCGCCGGTGCCCAGCCGGCAGAAGCACGAGGCGGTGATCGGCACATCGGCACCCGCCGAGGCGAGCGCCAGCTGCTGATCGATGATGGCGGCCGCCTCGCGCTTGCCCTGCCGCATCAGGCACTCGTGGTAGCCGTGCAGGCTCCACACGTTGCCGGGGTGCTGGCAGGCCCGCGGCAGGGTGTCGTCCAGCCCCAGGTCGGCC
>DASSTH010000486.1:0-12625 GCA_035708025.1 Nakamurella sp.
AGCACCTCCACCGCCTCTGCCACCTCCACCGCGTTGCCGACGGCCCGGCCTAGCGGGGTCTCCATGTCGGTGATCAGCGCCGAGGTGCACACCCCGGCGTCCGTTCCCAGCCGCACCATGGTGCGCGCCAGCCGGGCGGCCGACGTGGCGTCCTTCATGAAGGCGCCCGAGCCCACCTTCACGTCCAGTACCAGGGATGCGGTGCCCTCGGCGATCTTCTTGCTCATGATCGACGCGGCGATCATCGGGATGGACTCCACCGTGCCGGTGACGTCCCGCAGCGCGTACAGCTTCCGGTCCGCCGGCGCCAGGTCCGCGGACGCCGCGCAGATCACCGCCCCGACCCGGGACAACTGCTCCCGCATGGCGTCCGGGGAGAGCAAGGGGTTCCATCCCGGGATGGACTCCATCTTGTCCAGCGTGCCGCCGGTGTGCCCGAGCCCCCGTCCGGACAACTGCGGGACCGCGGCGCCGCAGGCGGCCACCAGCGGCGCGAGCGGCAGCGAGATCTTGTCCCCCACCCCGCCGGTGGAGTGCTTGTCGACGGTGGGCCGGCCGACGCCGGACAGGTCCATCCGCACCCCGGAGGCGATCATGGCGGCGGTCCACCGGGAGATCTCCTCCGAGGTCATGCCGTTGAGCAGGATGGCCATCAACAGCGCCGACATCTGTTCCTCGGCGACGTCTCCGGCGGTGTAGCCGGCGATGATCGCGTCGATCTGCTCGCCGGTCAGTTCCCGCTTGTCCCGCTTGGCGATGATCACGTCCACTGCTGCGATATCCACGCTGTTCCCTCCAGAACCCCGAGTCGTGTGTCTGTGACAGCGCTATAGCGCTGCCTGGGACTCACGACCCGGTGAAGTGGGCAGGTGCTCCGGCCCGAACGCCGCCGGCAGCACCCACGTCATCGGCTGCGGTCCCTCCGGCGTGTCGACGATCAGGCCCGGCCCGCCGAACTCGTAGATCACCTGCCGGCATCGCCCGCACGGCATCAGCAGCTCCCCGGCGCCGGATCGGCAGGCGAGCGCCACCAGCCGCCCGCCGCCGGTCAGCCGCAGTTGCCCGACCAGTGTGCATTCGGCGCACAGACCCACTCCGTAGGAGGCGTTCTCGACGTTGCAGCCGGTGATCACCCGCCCGTCGTCGACCACCGCGGCCGCCCCCACCTGCAGGTGCGAGTAGGGGCAGTAGGCGCGGTGCGCGGCCTCGACGGCGGTGGCGCGTAACGCGTCCCAGTCGATGTCGGTGACGGTGTTCCCGGTCGGATGCGTCATGGTGCAGCGTTCCCTTCCTCGCCGCGGCCGGCGGGCCATGTGGTGTGCACGTGGCCGTAGGACCGGCACAGCCGCCACAGCACCAGCGCGACGAACACGATCGACCAGATCAGCTGGCCGGTGAACATCTTGTAGAACAACAGCGTGCCGTAGGACGTCCACCCGCCGTCGATGGCCAGCTGCACCAGGCAGGTCACGGTCAGCGCCACCAGACCGATGGCCGGCGCCAGATACAGCCGTCGCTCCGCGTCGCAGCTGCCCCGCCCGGCCAGCCGGCGGCACCACACGGCGACCACGGCGAAGGCGGCCGCGTCGGCTGCGACCCCCGTCCAGTTCCACACCAGACGGTGCGACCACAGCCACCAGCCGGCGACCCCGACCAGCAACGAGCCGGCCACACCGGCGGCGACGATGGTCAGCAACACCGGGGCGGCGCGCCACCCGCCGCTCACCCGAAGCGGCCCGGTGACGGGCCCCACCGCACCGGTCAATGCTCACCCTTGCGGTAGATCAGCCCGTCGGCCTTGGGCATTCGGAGCCGTTGCGAGGCCAGACCCATCACCAGCAACGTGATGGTGTACGGCGCGGCGACCACCAGCTGCCGCGGGACCTGGTCGATGGAGAAGTACCACCAGGCCGCCAGGGCGGCGATGATCAGTCCGGACAGCGCCACCATGCGGTTGCCGCGACGCAGCTGCAGCGCGGCCACGATCACCAGGGCCACCGCCAGCAGCAGCACCACGGCATGCATCGCGGTGCTCGTCGAGTCGTACAGCCGCACCCCGTCGGTATAGCCGAACAGTCCGGCGCCGATCGCCAGACCGCCCGGCCGCCAGTTACCGAAGATCATCGCGGCTAGGCCGATGAAGCCCAGCCCACGGGTCTGGCCGTCCTGGAACTTCAACCCGACCACCAGGAACGCCCCGGCCAGCCCGGCCAGCGCGCCGGAGATCGTCACCGCTGCGTACTTGTAGCGGATCACGTTGACGCCCAGTGACTCCGCGGCGTACGGCGCCTCCCCGCAGGAGCGCAGCCGCAGGCCGAACCGGGTGCGCCACAGCACATAGCCGCTGGCCGCGATCAGGATGGCGGCCAGCAGCGACAGCGCGGACAGCTGGGTCGTCATGCCGCGCACGATGCCGGCCAGGTCGGACAGGAAGAACCAGTCCTTGCTCTCTATGGTGCCCAGCCAGTCGGTCAACCCGTTGATGGTGATCTTGAAGACGTCCGATACCGGCGGGGACTGCCGCTGGCCGCCGCCGGGCGCGTTGGTGAACAACAACTCGGACAGGAACAGCGTGATGCCGGGCGCCACGATGTTGATCGCCACACCGGAGATGATGTGGTCCACGCCGAAGGTGATGGTGGCCAGGCCGTGCAGCAGACCGCCCAGGGCGCCGCACACGATACCGAAGAATGCCCCCGCCCACGGCCCCCACTGGTAGCCGGCCCAGCCGGCCCCGAAGGTGCCCAGGATCATCATGCCTTCCAGGCCGATGTTGACCACGCCGGCCCGCTCGGACCACAGACCGGACAGCCCGGCCAGCGCGATCGGCACCGCCGCGGCGATGGCCGCCTCGATGGCCCCCGCCGAGGTGAGGTTGCTGGCGTCGGAGAACAGCCGGATCGCCGAGACCACGGCCAGGCCCACCAGCACCACCAGCAACCAGCCCCAGGCGGGCATCCGGCGGCGCCGGCCCAGCGGCACGTCCCGGCGGGTCCGGGCCATCTCGATGGTGGTCACGCGGCCACCTCCTCGCGGGCCGCCGTCACCGCGAGCTGCCGCGCGACGTCTCGCTGCTCCAGCACGATGCCCGCCCGGCGGACGATCTCGTAGGCGATCACCACCAGCAGCACGATGATGCCCTGCATGATCGTCACCAGTTCCTTGGGCACCTGGACCGACTGCAGGGCGTTGGACGAGGACGCCAGGAACGACCACAGCGCGGAGGCGAACACGATGCCCACCGGGTGGTTGCGGCCCAGCAGGGCGATGGCGATGCCGGTGAAACCGATCCCGGTCTGGAAGTTCAGCGAGTAGCTGCCGGAGATGCCGTTCAGCAGCTCCGGCATGCCCACCAGCCCGGCGACCGCCCCGGACAGCACCATCGCGGCGAACATCATCTTCTTCACGCTGATGCCGCTGGCCACCGCGGCCGTCTCGGACAACCCGGTGGCCTTGATGGAGAACCCGAACACGGTCCGGTTCAACAGGAACCAGTACGCGACACCCACCAGGGCGGCCAACAGGATCAGGCTGAACAGCGGGGTACCGGTGCCGATGTCGAAGTTGGGCACCTGCCCGCCATCGGTGATCGGTCTGGTGGAGACGTTGTTCCCCATCAGGATGGCCAGCCGGTCCGGGGTCAGCAGGTAGGCGATCAGCGCCGTGGCGATGGAGTTCAGCATGATGGTGGAGATCACCTCGCTGACCCCGCGGGTGACCCGCAGCCAGCCGGCGATGCCCGCCCAGACGCCGCCTACCAACACGGCGACCAGCAGCGTCAGGATGATCCGCAGCACGCTGGGCAGCGACGACATGAACGCCGCACCCGCCACGGCCGCCGCGACCAGGGCCGCGATCCGGTACTGGCCGTCCACCCCGATGTTGAACAGGTTCATCTTGAAGCCGATCGCCACCGCGACCGCCGACAGGTAGAACACCGTGGTCTGGTTGATGGCGCCGGTGACCACGCTGGGGTCGGAGTAGGCGCCACCCATCGCGGAGAACGCGTCGAACGGGTTGTGCCCGGTGGCCAGCAGCAGGATCACGATGATGATGCCGGCGCCGACCAGGGCGGTGACCGGGGCGGCGACGCCGAGCCAGATCCGCCGGCCGCTGAGCCCGCCCATCACAGACCCGCCTCGCCGGCCTCGTTGCCGGCCGCCAGGTCCGCTCCGGCCGGCGACTCGGCTCCCTCACCGCCGGCACCGGTCATCGCCGAGCCGAGTTGCTCGGGGGTGACGTGATGCGGGTCGTACCGGCCGACCAGCCGGCCGCGAAGAATCACCGAGATGGTGTCGGACATGCCGATCAGCTCCTCCAGGTCGGCGGAGATCAGCAGTACCGCAAGGCCGTCCGCCCTGGCGTGCCGGAGGTGCTCCCAGATGGCGGCCTGCGCGCCCACGTCCACTCCCCGGGTGGGGTGCGCGGCGATCAGCAGTACCGGGTCGCTGCTCATCTCCCGCCCGACGATGAGCTTCTGCTGGTTCCCGCCGGACAGCGAACTCGCCTTGACCTCGATCCCCGGGGTGCGCACGTCGAACTGCTCGACGATCCTTCGGGTGTCGGCCCGGGCGGCCGAGCGGGTCAGCAGCCAGCCGTTGGAGGCCGGCGCCCGGGTCTGGTGGCCCAGGATGCGGTTCTCCCACAGCGAGCCCTCCAGGATCAGGCCCTGGCGGTGACGATCCTCCGGGATGAAACCCACCCCGGCCTCCCGGCGGGCCAGTGTGGACTTGCCGGTCACGTCGACGCCGCGCAGCAGCACGTGCCCGGCGGACAGCGGGCGGATGCCCATGATGGCGTCCACCAACTCCGCCTGGCCGTTGCCCTCCACGCCGGCGATGCCCAGGATCTCCCCGGCGTGGATGGTCAGCGAGACGTCGGACAGCACGGCCCTGCCGTCCTCGTCGGTCGAGCTGACCCCGATCAGTTCCAGCACCACCTGGTCGGTGACGGTGGAGTCCCGCAGCTCCGGCACCGGCAGCTCCGAGCCGACCATCATCTCGGCCAGTTGCCGGTTCGTCACCGATCGCGGGTCGGCGGTGCCCACCGTGGTTCCCCGGCGGATGACGGTGATCTCGTCGGCGATGGCCCGCACCTCATCGAGCTTGTGCGAGATGAAGATGATGGTCAGGCCCTCGCTCTTCAGCTCGCGCAGGTTGTCGAACAGCTCATCGACCTCCTGCGGCACCAGCACGGCGGTCGGCTCGTCCAGGATCAGGATGCGGGCGCCGCGGTAGAGCACCTTGAGGATCTCCACCCGCTGCCGGGCACCGACGCCGAGGTTCTCCACCAAGGCGCGGGGATCCACCTGCAATCCGTACCGGCCCGCGAGGTCGTCGATCTTGGCGATCGCGCCGGCGGCGTCGATGCCGCGCCAGCCGACCGGTTCCGACCCGAGGACGATGTTCTCCCACACGGTCAGGTTGTCGGCCAGCATGAAGTGCTGGTGCACCATGCCGATACCCACCGCGATGGCATCCGCGGGCGATCCGAACGTCACCACGCGGCCGTCGATCTCGATGGTGCCCTCGTCCGGCTTGTGCATGCCGTACAGGGTCTTCATCAGGGTCGACTTGCCGGCGCCGTTCTCCCCCACCAGGGCGTGCACCGTGCCCGGTGCGACGGTGAAGGTGATGTCGGAGTTGGCCACCACCCCGGGGAAGCGCTTGGTGATGCCGGTGAGCCGGACGGCCGGGGGGGTGCCGGTCGCCGTGCCGGCACCGCCGCCTCCCGGGTGTCCGGCGGATTCTGGGTGCGACATGAGCCCTACTCTCGCAGGTCAGGGCCGCCGAGCGCGATACCCGCGCCCCGGAACGGCATGCGCGGGCGGCCGAGCACCGGCGGCCTGCTACGACAGCCCGGTCCGGTCCCGGCAGGAACCCCCGCCGGGACCGGACCGGCCGGTGTCAGCAGATCAGCCGAGCTTGTCCGGAACCTTGATCTCCCCAGAGATGATCTTCTGCTTGTACTCCTCCAGCTGCTGCTGGATGTCGTCGATCTGACCGCCCGAGGTGGCGTACCCGACACCGCCGGACTTCAGGTCGTACACCTGGGTGCCGGTCAGCGGCTCGCCGTTCACCGCGGAGGCGAAGAAGTCGTACACCGCGACGTCCACGTTCTTGACCATCGAGGTGATGATGACATCCTTCACGTCGGCCAGCGACGGCGAGTTGTACTGGTCGGAGTCCACGCCGATGCCGAACTTGCCCGCCGACTTGGCGGCCTTGAACACGCCCGCGCCGGACCCGCCGGCGGCGGCGTAGATGATGTCGTTGCCGTCGTCGTACATGCCCTTGGCGATCCGCTCACCGGACGCCGGGTCGTTGAACCCGTTGAAGTCCGGCGGCTCGGTGATGTACTTGTCCGAGATCGTGGCGTCGGGGTTGGCGGCCTTCACACCGGCGTCGAAGCCGGCCTGGAAGGTCTGGATCAGCGGCACGTCAACGCCGCCGATGAAGCCCACCTTGTTGCTCTTGGTCTTCAGACCGGCCACCACGCCGACCAGGAACGAGCCCTGCTCGGCGGCGAACGTCATGCAGTCGACGTTGGGCAGCGGGGCGCCCTTGGCGCCGCCGTCGGCCTCCGGGGTGCACAGCGAGGCGTCGTCGACGATGGCGAAGTGCACGTCGGGGTTCTTCGGCGCCACCTGGCCGAGCGCGCCGGCGTAGGCGAAGCCGACCGCAACGATGGTGTTGGCGCCGTCCTTGACCAGCTGGTTGAGCCGGTCCACCTTGGCCGAGTCGGCCTCGTTGGCCTGCGCGGTGAGCTCGCCGACCTTCTCGACGCCTTCGGCGACGGCCTTGTCAAGGCCGCGGGCGGCGGAGTCGTTGAAGGACTGGTCGCCCCGTCCGCCCAGGTCGTAGGCCAGGCCGATCTTCACCTTCGACTTGTCGCCGGTCATGCTCGGGCCGGCCGGTTCCGAGGAGCTGCCGCCGCTGCCGGAGCTGGACTCGCTGCCGGGTGCCGAGCTCATCGAACTGGCGCCGGAGCTTTCCGAGCTACTCGCGCCCATGGAGCTGCTCGCGGCCCCAGAGCTGCTCGCGGCCCCGGACGACGACTCGGTCGGAGCCGGCTGGCTGGAGCTGGACTGGGTTTCGCTGGGGCTCGAGGTGGTGCTGTCACCGGATGACCCGTTGGACCCGCAAGCGGCCAGCACCATGCCGGCCACCGCGATTCCTGCGAGGAGCCGAAGGCTTCTGGCTCGGCGCACGTTGCTCTCCTTACTGGTTGTTCGCACGCCCGGACCCACTCCGGGCGACCCCGCTGGTGACCCAGCGGGCTGGATGTCGCAGGGACGCTACCCGCGGCGCCCCGTTTGGGCGAGCCCCCGCAGCCCACCGTGACCGAATCGTGCCACAACCCGGGCGTCGATCGTGCCAGCTGCGACCTCCGCAGCTCGCGACGGTGGCATCACCCCGCCCCGAAGCCGTAGAAGTCGATGAAGTAGCGATGCAGGTAGGCCGCCATGGCCTGGCGGCTGACCGGCGCGGTGGGACGGAAGTTCCCGTCGGCGTAGCCGCCGGTGATGCCGACCGGCTGGGCCGCCCTGAGCCAGCTGATGGCGCACCAGAACGGGCTGGCGTCGGACACGTCCGGGAACGGCGGCGCGAAGGGGTAGAACACGCCGCCGATCCAGATGCCGCGCACGCAGGCCAGCGGCGGTTCACCGGCGTAGAAGTACCGGTGCAGGAAGGCCGCCATCGCCTGCCGGCTCACCGCCGCCGCCGGGTGGAAGTTGCCGTCCTGGAACCCGCCGGTCAACCCCTCGGTCTTCAACCAGGCGATCGCCCCGCACGCGTCACTGTGCACCGGCACGTCCGGGAACGGCGACAACCGGCACGGCGGGATGTAGCCCGCACCGTGCGCGTACCGGTAGAGGTAGATGGCCAGCTGGCCGCGGGTGATCGGGACGGTCGGCCGGAAGGTGCCGTCGGCGTACCCGGTGGTGACGGCAAACCGCTGCAGCCAGTCGATCTCGGACAGGAACGGATTTCCGGCGGTGACGTCGGAGAACTGCGCCGTGGCGGCCTGCGCATGCCAGCGGCCCGCGGCGATCGTGGTGACCGGGGTCCCGGCCGCCAGACGCACCGGGCCGGCCGACGACGTCCGCGAGACCGTGGTGCCATCGCCGAGTTCCCCATTGGCGTTGCCACCCCAGGCCAGCACGGTGCCGGTGGCGGTCAGTGCCATGCTGAACGTCCCGCCGCCCATCACCGAGCGGACCACCGTCCCGGGCGGCAGGGAGATCTCGGTGGGTGTGGCGCCCCACAGCCCGCCCCAGGTGAGCACCCGGCCGGTGGAGGTCAGCGCGACCACGTGGGTACGGCCGGCGGACACCTGCGCCACCGTCGTGCCGGAGGGCAGCGGAACCGGCGTGGGCAGCGCATGCGGATCGCTGTCGGTACTGCCGTTGCCGAGCTGCCCGTAGTAGTTCTGACCCCACGCCAGCAGGCCGCCCGCGGCGGTGAGCGCCACCGCGAAGCCGTCACCGGCCGACACCGCCAGGATGTGCGTTCCCGCGGGGATCGTCACCGGTACCGGGGCGTACTGGATCGCACCGCTGCCGTTGCCGATCTGGCCACTCCAGCCCGCCCCCCATGCGTACACCGTGTTGCTGGAGGTGACGGCGTAGCTGTTGTCGGACCCCGCCGCAACCGAGGTCACCTTCACCCCGTCCGGCATGAGCACCTCGACCGGCGTGTGCACGGCGCCGCTGCTGGGGGCGCCGTTGCCGACCTGCCCCAGCGCGTCGGAGCCCCAGGCGATGACCTTCCCGGTGGATGTCACCGCGAGCCGGTGGCCCGCCTCTCCGGCGGCGATGTCGACGATCCGGCGGTCCGCCGGGGAACTGATCTTCAGGTCCAGGGGCACCGGATCGAGGCCGGTGACCGCCAGATCCGTGGTGGCCAGTTGCCAGGACTGGTTGGAGCCCCACCCGTAGACCCGGCCGTCCGTGGTCAGCGCCAGGGAGCCGTACCCGTCGGCGGTCAGCTTGCTCACCGTGACACCGGCCGGTAGCGCGACGGGTCTCGGCAGCTCGCGGGAGTCCGCCGTGGTGTCGCCCAGCTGACCGTGCGTGTTGCGGCCCCAGGCGTAGGCGGCTGGGAAGGCCGGTTCCGCGGTGCTGGGGGCGGGCACGGCGACCAGTCCGGCCAGCACCAGCAGGACGGTGAGGGCGGCGGCGACCATTCGGCGCCGGTGGGCGTGACGTCGGCTCGGCGGCGGCACGGTGTGATGGATGCTGGGGGTGCGCATGGTGGATCCCGTCGTCTCGGGGCGGCACACAGGGGCCCGTCCGTCGGCGCGATCCATCGCCATCCGGGCGCCCCAGGCCACTCGGATGGAAGTTGATTACGCACCATACGTCACTGCTGCACCGTTCGTGACGGTCTGCCGTGACTGCGGCGCACGCCTCGGCAGCCGTCACGGTGCGGGACAGCCGCGCTTATCGTCCGGCGGCATTCCGCGTCGGCCGCACGCTCCCGCGCAGGTCACTCCGCCCCGTAGCCGTAGAAGTCGGTGAAGTAGCGGTGCAGGTAGGCCGCCATGGCCTGCCGGCTGACCGCCACGGTGGGGCGGAACGTGCCGTCGGGGTAGCCGCCGGTGATGCCGACCGGCTGGGCACCCTTGAGCCAACTGATGGAGCACCAGAACGGGCTGGCGTCGGACACGTCCGGGAAGGGCGGCGGGAACGGGTAGTACACGCCGCCGATGGTGATGCCGCGCAGGCAGAGCAGGGGCGGTTCGCCACCGTAGAAATAGCGATACAGGAATGCCGCCATGGCCTGCCGGCTCACCGCATCCCCGGGATGGAACCTGCCGTCGCGGCCGCCCTGGGTGATGCCCAGATCGCTGAGCCACTCGATCGCACCGCAGGCGGTGCTGGTGGCCGGCACGTCCGGGAACGGCGCGCCACTGCAGCCCGTGGCGTCCTCCCCGCCGTGGGCGTACCGATACAGGTAGATGGCCATCTGGCCGCGAGTGATCGGGGCGGTCGGCCGGAAGGTGCCGTTCGGGAACCCGGCGGTGACGTTGTACCGGGCCAGCCAGTTCACATCCGCGAGGAACGGATTGGCGGCCGTGACGTCGGGGAATGCTGCGGTGGCCGCCAACACGTGCCAGGGAGAGGCCGCCAACGCGGTGACCGGCGCGCCGGCCGGCAGGTGGACCGCCACGGGGGTGTCGCGGGTGTCGACCGAGCCGTCGCCGAGTTGCCCGAAGCCGTTCTGTCCCCAGGCCAGCACCTGGCCGGTGGTGGTCAGCGCGAAGTCGAAGCCGGACCCGCCGGCCGCCACCGACCGCACCTGCGTCCCGCTCGGCATGGTCACCTCGTGGATGGGCTGCCTGCTGCCCCAGCTGAAGACTCGGCCGTCGTCGGTCAGGGCGATCACATGGCTGTTACCGGCATCCAGCTGGACCACCCGGACGTCGTCCGGCAACGGGACCGCGGCCGGGATCGGGTGGGTCTCTTCGTCGTGGCTGCCGGTGCCGAGCTGCGCGTAGTAGTTGTTGCCCCAGGCCAGCACCGTGCCGTCCGTGGTCAACGCGGCGGTGAAGCGCTGGCCCGGAGCGACGGACAGGATGCTGGTGCCCTCCGTCAGATCCACCGTCACCGGCGCCGTGCGCTGGTGCGTGGTGCCGTCGCCGAGCTGGCCGTCGTCGTTCCCGCCCCAGGCGTACAGCCGGTTGTCGGAGGTGATCGCGAAGCTGGTGTCGTATCCGGCGGCGACGGCGGTGGCGTGCACCCCCGAGGGCAACTGGGCCACCACCGGGTCGTACAGCGAGTAGTCGGTGTCGCTACCGTTGCCCGCCTCGCCCTCCTGGTCGGCGCCCCAGGCGATCACGGTGCCGGAGGAGGTCAGCGCCAGCCGGTGCCCGGAGTAGCCGGCCGCGATGTCGGTGAACCGGGTGCCCTCCGGCTGGTCCAGATCCAGCAGCACGGGGACGCTACCGTCGACGGGCCCACCGATGGCCAGCTGCCACGACTGGTTGGTTCCCCAGCCGTACACCTGACCGTCGGCGGTGAGCGCCATCGAACCGTAGGCCTCCGCCTCGATCTTGGTGATCAACACACCCTCCGGCAGCCCGACCGGGCCGGGTTCCAGGCGCGGGTCCTCGGTTCCGTCACCGAGCTGGCCCACGGGGTTGTTGCCCCAGGAGTAAACGGCCACGAATTCTGCCGGATCCGCTGCGGCCTTCGTGGGGGTTGCGAGCACGCCGCCGGCGATGAGCGCCGCGGTCGTCGCGATGGCCGCTCGGCCGGGTAGCCGGCGTCGCCACCGGACCCCGGTCCGGGTGGGCGCAGGACCGTATCCGTCATTCGTGTCGATCATGCCTGGATCCCGTCGTCAACGGCGACGACGTCGGGCCCGCAGGGCAGCACTGGGCGGTGTGCATTCGGGCGACGGCATCGCTCGGATGTTCACTGGCGATCATGACCGTACGTCACCCTCGGCCCGTTTGGGAGGTTTTTCGGCCTTCGCGGTTGCGCCCGCTTGCGCCGCACGGGCGGCTACGGCTGATCCGGCAGCAGGCTGATGGGATCCCGCGTACGTGCCGCCGGCTCGGGGCCGGGCGCCGCCGGCCGGCGATCAGGCCTGGGGCAGTGCGGCGTGCTCCGGGCTCAGATCGGCCACCCGGCACGTGCCCAGCAGCTGCATGGTCCGGGTGATCTCCGCGGTCAGGATGTCCACCGCGCGCTGCACCCCCCGCTGGCCACCGGCCATCAGCCCGTACAAGTAGGCCCGCCCGACCAGGCAGGCCTTGGCCCCGTTGGCGACCGCGGCCACCACGTCCGCCCCCGACAGGATCCCGGTGTCGAGCATCACCTCGGCCCGGTCTCCGACCGCATCGACCACCCGTGGCAGCAGCTGCAACGGGGTGGGCGCCCGGTCCAACTGCCGGCCGCCGTGATTGGACAGCACCACCGCGTCCGCGCCGGCCTCGACGGCGGTGACGGCATCCGGCACGCTTTGGATTCCCTTGATCACCAGCGATCCGGGCCAGACCGACCGCAGCCACTCCACCTCGGCGACTCCGGCCGTGGGATCGAACATCCGGTTGATCATCTCGGCGACGGTGCCGCCGGACGACCGCACCGAGGCGAAGGTCAGCGGCTCCGTGGTGAGCAGGTTGAACCACCAGCTCGGATGCATGGCCATGTCGGCGAACGTCTTCAGGGTCAGCTGCGGTGGAATGGTCATGCCGTTGCGCACGTCCCGTTGCCGGGCGCCGGCCACCGGGGTGTCCACCGTGAGCACCAGCGTGTCGTACCCCGAATCGGCCGCCCGGCGCACCAGGTCGGTACTCGCCGCGCGGTCCTTCCACAGGTACAGCTGGAACCAGTGCCGGCCACCGGGCGCGGCGGCGACGACATCCTCGATGGTGACGGTGCCCATGGTGGACAACGTGTAGGGAATGCCGGCCCGCTCGGCCACCGGCGCTACCGCGCGCTCGCCCTGGTAGTGCATCATCCGGGTGAAGCCGGTCGGAGCCAGCACCATGGGCAGTGCGCTGCGCTTGCCCAGGATGGTGGTGGAGGTGTCCACCCGGGACACGTCCCGCAGGATCCGCGGCGTGAAGGTGACGTCCCGGAACGCCCGGCGCGCCCGGGCCAGGCTCACCT